>NZ_WNJX01000026.1:0-25386 GCF_010892375.1 Granulicatella sp. zg-84
ATTTTAATCATACAACACCATTCTCAGTGGCAGAAAAAGAATGTGAAAAAGGTAGTGAATGGTTAATGCCATTCACTACCAACATACTCACTATTTCTCTCCACCAACACAATTTGACGAAGAGCCATAATAAGTAAAATGAAACCATTCAAAGCTGAAGTTTTGCTAGAACGAGCAGTTTGAGGATAAACCGGCGAACAAAATTCTGAGGTTTTAGAGCTGTGTTGTTTTGAATGGTTATAAAACAAGTTTCAAAGTCATCAATACGTTGTCGAGGTTTTAGAGCTGTGTTGTTTTGAATGGTTATAAAACCAATCGCACCTTTTATAATGTGTGATAGATGTTTTAGAGCTGTGTTGTTTTGAATGGTTATAAAACTGAACACAAGGGATTAGTTCTACTATCTAAGTTTTAGAGCTGTGTTGTTTTGAATGGTTATAAAACAATCAAGTTCACTAGAACACTTCAAGAACTGTTTTAGAGCTGTGTTGTTTTGAATGGTTATAAAACATATTAAACAATCTGAATGGTTTGTGTAGTGTTTTAGAGCTGTGTTGTTTTGAATGGTTATAAAACTTTATCATATTGTCATCTTCTTTCTATTTTGTTTTAGAGCTGTGTTGTTTTGAATGGTTATAAAACTTTATTCAAATATCTTGAAAGTGATGATTTGTTTTAGAGCTGTGTTGTTTTGAATGGTTATAAAACTAGGTATTCCAAAAGGTGATACGCATCAATGTTTTAGAGCTGTGTTGTTTTGAATGGTTATAAAACCTAATGAAAAATATGAGAATCAAAACGCTTGTTTTAGAGCTGTGTTGTTTTGAATGGTTATAAAACCGGCGTAAAATCGATTCTAGCTTAAAATGTGTTTTAGAGCTGTGTTGTTTTGAATGGTTATAAAACTTTTTATTTCCTTTCTACCCAACTGATGAAGTTTTAGAGCTGTGTTGTTTTGAATGGTTATAAAACATCACCTTCTGCATCGCCAATAACATCATCGTTTTAGAGCTGTGTTGTTTTGAATGGTTATAAAACTAGTATTTGTTTCATAGGTGTGATGTGTTCGTTTTAGAGCTGTGTTGTTTTGAATGGTTATAAAACTAGTATTTGTTTCATAGGTGTGATGTGTTCGTTTTAGAGCTGTGTTGTTTTGAATGGTTATAAAACATCTTTTGTGTTTGCTCGTTCTCTAATGATGTTTTAGAGCTGTGTTGTTTTGAATGGTTATAAAACGCTGACGTTATCCGATACAATCGAACAAATGTTTTAGAGCTGTGTTGTTTTGAATGGTTATAAAACAATACTAGGTGTCGTGATACACAATGACGCGTTTTAGAGCTGTGTTGTTTTGAATGGTTATAAAACTGTTCTGCTAATATAGAATATTCACGCTCTGTTTTAGAGCTGTGTTGTTTTGAATGGTTATAAAACGCAACGTATTGCTTATAAGGTAGAACAAACGTTTTAGAGCTGTGTTGCTTTGAATGGTTATAAAAGAAAAAAAGAGATATGTCATATCGAAAATCAGGTTTTTCAAATAACCGGTTAAAAAATAAAAAAGAGCCTTGGTTAGACGGACCGAAAGCTCTTGTAATCTCAACGGTCATTACAGCGATTGTTGAGATAATCAAACACTTTTTAAAATAAAAAGTGACGGGGAGGGGCGAAAGCCCCAACCTGTATCTGATTATAACATATCTTTTTAGTACAAAACAATGAAAAGAAAAAATGATAATTTTTATGTAGGTATTGGAGTTGTAATTTTAATTCTTTGGTGGATAAAAATTTTAATTTTTGGATAGAAAAGAGTTGAGTTATTTGTAAGTATATACACTAAAACAGTGGGGAAATTTAAGAGGTTTTTAGCTTTTAAATCAGGAATTTTTTCAAAAACAATTAGTAATGATGAAAATGATATAAAAAATGAGAAAAGTATCTTATTAAATTGTAGAGAAATTGGAAAGTGTGCTGGATATAAAGACAGCACAAATTTCTTTGAAATGAACTTCGGTTTTTCCGTATAAAATTATTGTATATTACATAAAGAGATATGCTTGATTGTGTTTTATGTGTCTGTACAACTTGTTTTTTATTCAGCCCTTTTGAAACGATTTTGTTCACTGTTAGTGTTTTTTTATTAAAATCAATAAATTACAAAAGATATTTTAGAAACGTAACTAATTATTTGCTTAAAACGGTTTTTAGCATTAAAAGTTGTAGGGGATGTTTTAAACTCGTACTACTTTGACTTTTTCAATAAAGGATATATACTAAAAAATGTACATCGTAAGGTGTGCATCTTTTTTATGAGAAAATAAAGTAATGATTAGATACAATAATTTTTGATAATAGAACTGAGGAACTAGATGAATAAAAAAGATATGCGGAAACTTGTGTTACAAAGAATGAGCACTGTTTCTAAAGAAAGACGGGAATATATAGAACAAACACTTATGACAAAATTACTAGAAACATCTCTTTGGAAAGAAGCAAAAACCATTGGTATAACGCTATCTACGTTTCCAGAGTGGGAAACACGTCGTATCATTGAAGAAGCGTGGCGTCAACATAAAACAGTGGTTGTGCCAAAAGTAATTAAAAAAGGCGTTATGGTTTTTAACCACTATACGATTGATACACCATTGGAGATATCGGCATTTGGTATAGATGAGCCTGTAATGGTAGATGAAGTCACACAGATTGATTTACTAGTTGTACCGGGTGTGGCATTTCAAAAAAATGGTGCTCGTTTAGGTTTTGGTGGTGGTTTTTATGATAGATATTTACAAGATTTTGAAGGGAAAACAGTATCATTAGTTGCGATGGAACAAATGGTAGATATAGTGCCTTTAGAAAAACATGATATTTTTATCGCAACTATTTTGAATGCATGATAAAAATTGTGTATAATGAATACCATAGCATATTTTTAGTTGGAGGAGATTATGTTCAGAAATTTTAGAGGTATTCCTAGTCAGTTACAAGCGACATTTGTTCTTATTTGTATCAACATTATTGTCTTTATGGTAACAACGACAAAGGGTGGGACTGCAGAAGTTCTTGTTCAATATGGTGCATTATTTAAGCCGTTAGTTCTGTTTAGACATGAATATTGGCGACTATTTACAGCGATGTTTTTACATGCAGATGTAATGCATTTATTGGTTAATATGTATTCCTTATTTATCGTTGGCTCTTTATTAGAACCTATTTTTGGGAAACATAGATTTTTATTTATTTATATGTTAAGTGGATTGATGGGTTCGGTTCTATCTTTTGCTTTAGGTAACATCTTCAGTATTTCCGTAGGTGCTAGTGGTGCTATTTTTGGTTTATTTATGAGTGTGGTGTTATTACATCGCTTTTTCCCATATCATACAGGTATTCGTTTACAGTCACAGTCGTTTTTATCGACTATTTTAATAAACTTGGTTTTTAGTTTTGCACCGGGTATTGATATGTGGGCACATATTGGTGGTTTATTAGGTGGTTTTTTAGCAACAATGACACTGAAGTTTCAATCAAGAGATAGAGTTAAACAAGGAATGATTCTTCTCTTGTATATTATAATCGTTGCGACATTGATTTTATTCGGAAGGAAGTAAGGGGAATGTCAAAAAAATTATTGGGTATTGATTTAGGTGGTACGAGTGTTAAAATGGCGATTTTGACACTTGATGGTGACATTCAGCAAAAATGGACTATTCCAACAAATATATTGGATAATGGATGTCATATTGTGCCGGATATTATTGCATCTATTCAACATCATTTGCATTTATATCAGCTGACAAGTGATGAGTTTTTAGGTATTGGGATGGGTAGTCCAGGTCAAATTGATGAAAATTTAGGGACAGTCATTGGTGCCTATAATTTAGGTTGGTCTACGACACAATATGTAAAAAAAGATTTAGAAACAGCTTTAAATATGCCTGTTTTTATTGATAATGATGCGAATGTAGCTGCTCTTGGAGAACGGTGGGTAGGTGCAGGAAATAATGCTAGTGATGTTGTGTTTATCACACTTGGGACAGGTGTTGGTGGTGGTATTATTGCCAATGAAAAATTAGTACATGGTGTGAAAGGCAGTGCTGGAGAGATTGGGCATTTAATTGTTGAAAAAAACGGATTTGCATGTACATGTGGCAAAAAAGGGTGTCTAGAAACGGTGGCAAGTGCTACGGGTATTGTCAATTTAGCCAGAGCTTTTGCTGAGAAATATGCAGGAAGTTCATCTTTAAAAGAGCTAGTTGATGACGGTTCTGCAACAGCAAAAGATGTTTTTGACTTAGCAAAACAATCAGATGTGCTTGCTGAACAAGTTGTTGAGGCGTTTGCCAAATATTTAGGAGTAGCATGCAGTCATTTAGCTAATATTTTAAATCCTGCCTATATCGTCATTGGCGGAGGTGTGTCCGCAGCAGGAGAGTATTTACTTGAAAAAGTTGATACATATTTTAAAGAAGATACATTTATTACAGCAAGAAAATCAACGCAGTTGAGATTAGCAACATTGGGAAATGATGCGGGTGTGATTGGTGCAGCGAGTTTAGTATTACAGTAGGATGAAAGGATGAGTTTATGGAATTTTGGAGTATATTTCAATTACTAGTTATGATTTTTGTGGGAGGATATTTTATTTATCAAGTGTATTTGTTTATAGAGCGTCGTTCATCAGCAAAATACATCACACAAGAAGAATTTAGAGAAAATATGCGTAAAGCACAAGTTATTGATGTGCGCGAAAAAGCAGAATTTGATGTGAAGCATATTTTAGGTGCTAGAAACATACCTTATACACAATTTAAACAACGTATGGGTGAAATTAGAAAAGATCAACCGATTTATTTATGTGATGATTTTGCTTTGGTTGCAGGAAAAGCAGCAGGAAAATTAAAAAGAAAAGGTTATACAGACATCTATATTTTAAGAGGTGGTATGGAAAGATGGTCTGGAAAAATAAAATCAAATAGAAAATAGAATAAACAACAGGTGAGTATCCTGTTGTTTATTCTTACATAAGGAGATAAATATGGTTAAGGTATTATTTGTATGTTTAGGAAATATTTGTCGTTCGCCAATGGCAGAAGCTGTTTTTAAAGATATGGTAACTAGAGAGGGATTAAGCGATAAGATATACGTTGATTCAGCAGCAACAAGTTCGTGGGAACAAGGTAATCCTGTTCATCAAGGAACACGACAAAAATTAAAAGAAGTAGGTATTCGTACAGAGGGAATGTATTCCAGACAGTTACAAGACGATGATTTGAGTGCTGATTATATTATTGGTATGGATAACAGCAATATAAAAAATATTCATACATTTATTCAAAATAGAGCATCTGGTACAGTTTGTAAACTTTTAGAATTTGCTGGAGAAAATAGGGAGATTGACGATCCTTGGTATACGGGAGATTTTGAGAAAACCTATCAAGATGTTTTGAAAGGATGCCAAGGATTATTGGCGTTTATTAAAGCACATAATCTTTAAAATATTTTAAAGATAGTTGTACTTTTAAAAAATAATCGTTACAATCATGTCAGATTAAATAAAAAGGAAGTTCATCATGAAAATAGGTATTGATAAGATTGGTTTTTATGCACCTAGTATGTATTTAGATATGGTTGATTTAGCGAATGCAAGAGGAGTAGAACCTGAAAAATTTACAATAGGATTAGGTCAGGAAGAAATGGCAGTGCCTCCTTTGTATGAAGATGCGGTGACAATGGCAGCTAATGCAGCATTATCTATTTTAGAAGATATCGATAAAGAGAAAATTGACTTGATTTTAGTAGGGACAGAATCAGGGATTGATAATTCTAAGTCTATTGCTGTTTATATGCATTCTCTTGTAGGCCTATCATCTCGTGTTCGTGCTGTTGAATTAAAGCAGGCTTGCTATGGCGCAACAATGGCACTTCAATTAGCGAAAGGGCACATTCTACAAAATCCAGAAAGTAAAGTACTTGTTATCGCAACAGATATTGCTAAATATGGGTTAAATACACCTGGAGAAGCTACACAAGGTGCTGGTGCCGTAGCGATGTTAGTATCGAAAAATCCTAGAATTGCTATTTTAAATCAAGAAAATACATATTTAACAGAAGATATTATGGATTTTTGGCGACCAGTTTATTCGAGTACCGCCTTTGCAGACGGAAAATTTTCCACTGAAAAATATTTATATTTCTTTGAAACGGTTTTTAAAGAGTATTGTGAAAAAACAAAAGAAACAGTGGCAGATTTCAAAGCAATTTGTTTTCATCAACCATTTACTAAATTAGGGTTAAAAGCATTGAAATTAGTTCTTGACGGTATAGAGGAAGATAAAAAAGAAGCATTATTAGCGTTATATAACAGTAGTAAAACATATAATAAACGTATTGGAAATATTTATACCGGTTCGTTATATTTAGGATTATTATCGTTGTTAGAACAAAATAATACACTGTCTGCGGGCGATAAAATAGGTTTGTTTAGCTACGGGTCAGGTGCTGTTGGAGAGTTTTTCACAATCACATTAGTAAAAGATTTTGAGAATTATTTGTACACAGACAAACATAGTGCGTTATTAGAAAATCGTCAACGATTGACAATCAACGAATATGAAGCGATATTCTCAACAAGTTTACCAGAAGAAAAAGCAACGTATTATATTGAAAATGTGCCAAATGATAGAGTTGTTTTATGTGGAAAGCAAGATCATAAAAGAATATATAAAAAGAATGAGGTTCGATAAAAGAATCTCATTCTTTTTGCATATATTAAAAATAGGAGGTGATAAGATGAATGATGTATCTGTTATTGGGCGTATCGTAAAGCCTATTCATGTAAAAGAGATTGGAACAGATAAGTATGTGATCAACAATATTTTGGCGATTTCCAAAAAGAAAAAAGAAGGAAGTGAACAAACAGCTGATTTTATTCCCATTGTTGTGTGGGGAAAACCGGCTCAAATTATTGAACAATATTGTGAGAAAGGTAATTTAATTGGTGTGACAGGTCGGTTGTCGTCAAGACAATATATGGCACAAGGCGGCAAGTATCACTTTATTGTAGAGATTATCGTCTCTAAAATACATTTAATTGAGGGGAAACGTTATGTAAACGAGCGTTAAGATGATGAAAACTGTTGTTTTATTTAGGAAATGACAGTTTTTTTGATGGTTTGAATGTGATAATTATAGTATAATAATGGAGTTCCAAAAAAAGAAAGTGAGGTGTCAATATGGATATAGAAACAATCGTACAGAAAAAATTAGGAATGCGATTTTCAGATGTAACACTATTAAAACAAGCATTTACGCATGCTTCGTATGCGAATGAAAAAAAATATCAAAAAATTGATAATAATGAGCGACTAGAGTTTTTAGGTGATGCCGTTTTAGAATTAGTGGTATCTGATTATTTATTTCACAATTTTTTGCAATGGCCAGAAGGGAAATTAACACGATTTCGTGCACAATTAGTTTGTGAGCAAACACTTTCTACTCTTGCAAAGGAATGTGGATTTGATGAACTTGTTTTATTAGGAAAGGGCGAAGATGCCGGTGGTGGTCGAAAAAGAGATGCTTTATTATGTGATGTATTTGAAGCATTTATTGGAGCACTTTATTTAGATAAAGGATTAGATGTTGCGAAAGCTTTTATTTTAAGTCAACTCATGCCAAAAATTCATGAACAAGAGTCAAATTTGTTTATGGATTATAAAACACTTCTACAAGAAAGATTGCAAAAAAATGGCAGTATCACTATTCAATATACCATTGTAAAAGAAGAAGGTTTAGCGCATGATAAAGAATTTGAAGCAGTTGTTTCTGCACAAGGTAAAATTTTAGGTAGAGGTATTGGAAAAAATAAAAAAGCTGCTGAACAGGCTGCTGCCAAACAAGCGTATGAAGAAAAAACAGGTGAATAAAGGTGTATTTAGATAGAATTGAAATAACAGGATTTAAGTCATTTGCCGATAAAACATTGATTGAATTTGATAAAGGTGTCACAGCTATTGTAGGGCCAAATGGTAGTGGTAAAAGTAATTTATCCGAGGCGATAAAGTGGGTGCTTGGTGAGCAATCTGCGAAAAGTTTACGTGGGAAAAAAATGGATGATATTATCTTTTCAGGTTCTCAAACACGTAAGCCTGTCAATATAGCAGAAGTTACATTGGTGTTAAATAATGATGATGCATTTTTACCATTTGAGGCTTCGGAAATTCATTTAACACGACGTATCAATCGTAATGGTGAGAGTGATTGTTTTATCAATAAAAAACCGTGTCGCTTAAAAGATATTGTGAATTTGTTAATGGATTCGGGTTTAGGGAAAGATTCATTTTCTATCATTTCTCAAGGGAAAGTAGAAACGATTTTCCAAAACAAACCAGAAGAACGTCGTGCGATGTTTGAAGAAGTAGCAGGTGTTTTGAAATATAAAACACGTAAAACGGAAGCAAGCAGAAAATTAGATAAAACTCAAGAGCATTTAGATCGTGTCGATGATATTTTACATGAAATTCATGGGCAATTAGATCCGTTGGCAAAGCAAAAAGAAAAAGCACTTATATATCAAACGAAAAAAGAAACATTAAGTCATATTGATATTGCGTTAATGGTTGCTGAAATTGAAACATTAAATGAACAGTGGCAAGTGGCGAAAAAGGAACTGGCTTTTTTTGAAAAGCAAATTGAAGATAAACAAATTCAAGAAGAAGAAGTAACGTCAAAAATTAAAGAATTAAAAGAAGCACTAACGACTTTAGAGCATGTTTTATTACAACAGCAAAATGAATACGTGGAATGTGTTAAAAAAGTTGAGAAAGCTGTTGGTGAACAAAATGTTTTAATACAAAAATTAGAGTTTTCAAAACAAAATAAAGAACAACAACAAGATGCACGTTTCCAAAAAGAGCACAGTATAAAAACTATTTCTGAACAAATGACTAAGACAAAAGAAGAAACAGAAGAAAAAGAGCAGACTGTAAAACAAACACACTTAGCGCTTGATGAATTAAAGCAAGAGGAATTGTTTTTAACAGATACAAGTCAAAGTCATTTAGAAAATGAACGTCAACGCTATATTGATACGCTTCAAGAAGAAACGCGTATGAAAAATGAACTTGTGCATTTGGAAAAAGAGTTATTAGTGTTGACAAATCAACAAAAACGTTTTGTAGAACAAGAGAGTGATTTACAAAAGCAACAAGAAATTGTTAAAAATACATTATTGGATAAGGAAAATGAATTATCCAGAGTTCAAGAGCAGATTGATTTATTGATGAGTGACTATCAAGAACAAATGGATTCTTTAGACAAAGAAAGACAGCATACTCAAGAGTTAACACAAACGTATGAACAGATGCAACAAGTTAAAAATCGTTTAGAAGCTAGAAAAGCAAGCTTACAAGACTTGAATGATGACTATGCTGGATTTTATCAAGGTGTTAAAGAAATATTAAAACAAAGACATCAATTTGACGGTGTACATGGTGCTCTGGCAGAATTGATAAAAGTACCAAAAGAGTATACAGTTGCGATTGATATTGCTCTAGGTGCAAGTATGCAACATATTGTCGTATCCAATGAACAATCGGCTATGCAAACTATTCAATATTTAAAACAGAAACGGCTAGGTCGTGCAACATTTTTGCCATTAACTGTTATTAAAGGAAGATATTGCTCGCAAGATATTTTATCTCAAGTTGAGCATATGGACGGTTTTATTGGTGTTGCAAGTGATTTGGTTCAAACACAAGTGACATATAAAACGATTGTTGAAAACTTTTTGGGTCAAACACTTGTTGCTAAAACATTGGAACAAGGGACAAAAATTGCTAAAAAAATAGGATATCGTGTGCGTGTTGTATCTCTTGATGGAGAAGTCATCCATTCAGGCGGGTCTATGACTGGTGGAGCAACGAAACAGCAAACGGGTTCTATTTTATCAAGAAATCAGCAGCTAGAGGACGTAACAAAAGAGTTACATGCGTTAAAAGATAAGCTAAATGAAACAAAAACTTTGTATCAAACGCAAAAAGAAAAAGTATTAGCGTTAGAAGTATCTTTACAAAATGTACAGCAAGAAGGAACGAAAAAGCGTCTTGAAGAAAGAGATTTACAAGCTGTAGTGTTCCAATTACAAGAGAAAGTTTCTCAAGTAGAGATGCAGTATGATGTGTTAGTAAAAGATAAAAACCGCCAACAAGTTGTTTTGAATGAGTTAAAAGAACAATATGATACTATTAAAGTGTCTGAAAAAGAAATTAGTCAGCGTGTTGAAAAAGCAAAACAACATATCGATACATTGAGTGTTTCTCAAGAAGAACGCACAAAACAATTACAAGCATTACAGCCTCGAATACAAAATATTTCAGCGCAATGTGCAAGAGAAACAGAGCAGTTAACACATTTGAAGCACCGCTTACAAGAATTGCAAAAACAATTAAAAACGGAACAGATGAGTTTACAAGTTTTATTCACGCAACAAGAAGAGCATCTGCAATCTCAAGAAGAAATTGAGGGTATGATAGATAACATCAAACAAGAATTAAATACCTATCAACAAGAAAAAATAGCGTTAGAAGAAAGCATTAAACAAAAACAAGAAGAGAAAAAAGATGTGGATACAGTGTTATTTGTTGAAGAAACACAAGAAAAAGATCTTCAACAAGATATTCAAAAATTATTGCGTGATAAAGGGGCAATGGATGCTAAAATTAGTCGTTATGATGTAACGATTGATACGCACTTGTCTAGATTGAATGAAGAATATAGTTTAACTTTTGAAGCGGCAAAAGAGTTGGGTGTGTTAGAGATAACTATTCAAGAAGCGAGCAAGCAAGTATCACAATTAAAAAGAGAAATTGAGCAGTTAGGGCCTGTGAATTTAACAGCTATTGAAGAATATGATGTGGTGTATGAACGTTTTACATCTATGACAGAGCAACAGCAAGATTTAATTCAGGCAAAAGATAGTTTAATGGCGACTATTCAGGAAATGGATAAGGAAATGATGCAACGTTTTGGCGAAACATTTTATGCGATTAAACATCAATTTGAAAAAACATTCCCTAAATTATTTGGTGGAGGACGTGCGACCTTAGAGTTAACAAATCCAGATGATTTATTGGAAACAGGGATTGATATTGTGGCACAACCACCTGGTAAAAGATTACAAAATCTAAGTTTGTTATCTGGTGGAGAGCGTGCTTTTACAGCGATTGCTTTGTTATTTGCTATTTTAGAAGTGAAACCTGTACCGTTTTGTTTACTTGACGAAGTAGAGGCTGCACTTGATGAAGCCAATGTTAGCCGATATGGACGTTATTTGAAAGAGTTTATTGATAAAACACAATTTATTGTCATTACACATCGTAAAGGAACGATGGAGGAAGCAGATGTTTTATATGGTGTGACGATGCAAGAATCAGGAGTATCTAAATTAGCTTCTGTGCGATTTGAAGATTATGAAAAAATAGGAGAAACAGTATGAAGAAAAAAATAAGTCTTGTCTTATTGAGTATGTTATTAGTTGGATGTGCTACTCAAAAAGAAGAGGCGAAAGTGACACAAACGAGTATGCAAGAAACAACAACGATGAAAGAGGTTGTGGAAACGAAAGTTTATGAAAATATCGAAGATGATGTAACGACAACTTTATCTGTTACATATAAAAATGATATTGTGACACATGTTGATATAAAAGCAACAAAACCATTTCCCGAAGATGTTCGTTTAGATACACAAGAACAAAAAGAGATGTTAAAACGTGAGTTAGAACAATCACCAGAGTATCAAGAAGAAAAAGAAAGAGATGGATTCAAAAAAAATCTTGAAATTGATGAAACAGGATTTGTTGTATCTTTTTCTTATGATGTTTCAAAAATAAATGCAAAAGATTTTGAACATTACAAAACGTATGAACAATTTGGCCATGTTCTATCTCAAGGTGTCACAAAAACCGAAACAGAAAAAGAATTGGCAGAAATTGGTTTTAAACTAAAAAACTAATGTATTAGAGTTTAGTAGTGACTAGTTATATAAAGAATTAAAGCAGAAATCATCATGGTTTCTGCTTTAATCGTTCCATGTTAATGTGTTAAATAGAAAGAGTGAACATGTTTTTTGTTGACCAATCTTGTGAAAACAATGTATGATTGGGAAGAATATGGCAAGGAAGGAGAACAATATGGCAAAAAAAGTGACAGCACAATATGGGGATGACGCCATTCAAGTTTTAGAAGGATTAGATGCCGTTAGAAAAAGACCGGGAATGTATATCGGTTCAACAGATAGCCGTGGTATGCATCATTTAGTTTATGAAATTGTTGATAATGCTGTTGATGAAGCGTTGGCAGGTTATGCAACTAAAATAGATGTCACTATTCATCAAGATAATAGTATTACTGTAAAAGATAATGGTAGAGGATTACCAACTGGTATGCATAAGTCAGGTATACCAACTATTCAAGTTATTTTTACGGTCTTACATGCTGGTGGTAAATTTGGACAAGGAAGTTATAAAACTTCTGGTGGACTGCATGGAGTAGGTGCCTCAGTAGTGAATGCTTTATCTGAATGGTTAGATGTGACCGTCATACGTGATGGAAAACAATACTATCAACGCTTTGAAAAAGGCGGTGTACCAATCGGTAAAATTAAAGAAACTTCTGCACCAAAAAATTTAGTTGGTACAACAGTACATTTTAAACCAGATGCGACCATTTTTGGTAGAGCGGAATATGTTTACGACACACTAAGTGAACGTTTAAGAGAATCTGCTTTCTTGTTAAAAGGGTTAACAATGTCAATTACAGATGAACGGACACAGCAAACAGAAACATTTCATTATGAAACAGGCATTAAAGAATTTGTTCATTATTTAAATGAAGAAAAAGATACTCTTGGAGAAATTGCTTATTTTGAAGGAGAACAAGACGGTGTTGAAGTAGAGTGTTCTTTACAATATAATGACGGTTATTCTGAAACGATTTTATCTTTTGTAAACAATGTTCGTACAAAAGATGGTGGGAGTCATGAAGTTGGTTTTAAAACAGCTTTAACAAAATCCTTTAATGAATATGCAAGAAAAGTGAATTTACTAAAAGATAAAGATAAAAATCTTGAAGGTAGTGATGTGAGAGAAGGCTTAGCAGCTGTTTTGTCTATACGTGTCCCTGAAGAGATTTTACAATTTGAAGGTCAAACAAAAGATAAATTAGGAACACCTGCTGCAAGAGGAATTGTAGAAGCGATTGTGAGTGAACAATTAGGGTTTTATTTGATTGAAAATGGTGAATTAGCACAACAACTTGTTAGAAAAGCAATTAAAGCAAGAGATGCAAGAGATGCGGCACGAAAAGCTAGAGAAGAATCAAGAAATGGTAAAAAACGTCAAGCGAAAGAAACACTTCTTTCTGGAAAATTAACACCGGCGCAAAGTAAAAATGCTAAAAAGAATGAACTATTTTTAGTAGAGGGAGATTCTGCTGGAGGTTCTGCAAAACAAGGGCGGGACAGAAAATTCCAAGCGATTTTACCATTAAGAGGGAAAGTTATTAACACAGAAAAAGCCAATATGTCCGATATTTTAAAAAATGAAGAAATCAATACCATCATTTATACCATTGGTGCAGGTGTTGGATCTGATTTTACAATAGAAGATTGCCAATACGATAAAATTATCATTATGACCGATGCAGATACGGACGGTGCACATATTCAAGTGTTATTATTAACATTCTTTTACCGTTATATGCGTCCACTCGTTGAAGCAGGAAAAGTTTATTTGGCAATGCCACCTCTATTTAAAGTGTCCAAAGGACGTGGTAAAACAGAAGTTGTCGAATATTGCTGGCGTGAAGAAGAAGTGGAACGAGCAACAAAAAAAGTAGGTAGAGGATATATTCTTCAACGCTATAAAGGGCTTGGAGAAATGAATGCCGATCAATTATGGGAAACAACAATGAACCCAGATACACGGACGCTCATTCGTGTAACTATTGATGACTTATCGCAAGCAGAACGACGTGTGACAACACTTATGGGAAATAAAGTAGAACCTCGTCGCAAATGGATAGAAAGTCATGTTGAATTTACAATGGATGAAAGCGATAATTTATTAGAAACAGCTCAAAAAGGGACTACTGCTGTGGAACACAAAAAAGAAGTACGATTAGAAAGTACAGACACATTCGAGCAGTTAGATTTATTTGGAGGTGAGTTTTAATGTCTGACGCAATGCCAAATATTCAAGAGTTATCTTTAGAAGATGTTATGGGAGATAGATTTGGGCGATACTCTAAATATATTATTCAAGATCGTGCCTTACCAGATATACGTGATGGATTAAAACCTGTACAACGACGTATTTTATATGCGATGTACATGGATAATAATACAGCCGATAAAAATTTTAGAAAATCAGCAAAAACAGTCGGAAATGTTATTGCTAATTATCATCCTCACGGAGATACAAGTGTCTATGATGCCATGGTGCGTCTAAGCCAAGACTGGAAAATGCGTGATATTTTAGTTGAAATGCACGGAAATAACGGAAGTATGGACGGCGATTCAGCTGCTGCGATGCGTTATACAGAAGCGAGATTATCTCAACTATCTGATGAACTATTAAGAGATATTGATAAAGAAACCGTTGATTTTATTTTAAACTTCGATGATACAACTGAAGAACCAACGGTATTGCCTGCACGTTTTCCTAATTTATTAGTAAATGGATCAACAGGTATTTCAGCTGGGTATGCAACGGATATTCCACCTCACAATTTAGGTGAAGTGATTGATGCTACTGTACATTATTTAGGTCATCCTAAAGCAACTACTGAAGACTTAATGCAATTTGTTAAAGGTCCTGATTTCCCAACAGGTGCGATTGTTCAAGGGATTGAGGGTTTAAAAGAAGCCTATGAAACAGGTAAAGGAAAGGTGATTGTTCGTTCTAAAACAAGTATCGAAGATATTCGAGGCGGTAAACAGCAAATTGTCATTCATGAAATTCCATTTGATGTGAATAAAGCTGTTTTAGTTAAACGCATGGACGAAATTCGCATTAACAAAAAAATTGAAGGTATCGCAGAAGTTCGTGATGAGTCTGATAGAAATGGTTTGCAAATTGTTGTGGAATTAAAAAAAGAAGCGAATGCGGACGGTATTTTAAATTATTTATTAAAAAATACCGATTTACAAATTGCTTATAATTTTAATATGGTTGCTATAAATGAAAGACGCCCACAACAAGTAGGGTTAAAGGCTATTTTAGCTGCATATATCAATCACCAAAAAGACGTCATATTAAGACGAACACGATTTAATTTACAAAAAGCACAAGATAGATTACATATTGTAGACGGCTTGATGAAAGCATTGTCTGTGTTAGACGAAGTTATTCGTATTATCCGAAATAGTGCTGATAAAAAAGATGCCAAAGAGAATTTAAAACAAGAATTTCAGTTTAGTGAGCGTCAAGCAGAAGCGATTGTTTCTTTACAATTATACCGATTGACGAATACAGATATTACAGCATTACAAAATGAAAAACTTGATTTAAACGAGGAAATTGCTTCTTTAGAATTGATTTTAAAACAAGAAAAAGTTTTATTAACAGTGATGAAAAAAGAATTATTGGATATGAAAAAACAATATGCAAAACCACGTTTAAGTATCATTGAAGATGAAATAAAAGAAATTAAAATTGAAACGGAAGTACTTATTCCAGAAGAAGATGTCTATGTTGTGATAACAAAAGGTGGTTATTATAAACGTGTAAGCCCTCGTTCAGTGAATGCTTCAAATGGCGAAAAAACAGGACTACGTGAAAAAGATGAGATTGTTTACCAAGGTGCTGCAACGACATTGCAACATTTGGTCGTATTTACTTCTAAAGGGAATTATATTCACTTCCCAATTCATGAAGTACCCGAATATAAGTGGAAAGACTTAGGAGAGCATTTTTCACAACGTGTATCCTTGGACACACAAGAGCAAATCATTGGCGTTGTCGTGATGACTGGATTAGAAAAAGCGGATGCAACCATTACATTCGTAACAAGTGACGGTATGATTAAGCGTACACTACTAAAAGACTTTACGACATTTAGAAGCTATAAAACTAAAACAGCGGTTGCCATGAATTTAAAAGAAAAAGATGCCACTGTTGTGTATATGAGTTGTCAGTCAGAAGAAAATAAAGATGATGAAGTATTGCTTGTGACACACTTAGGTTTTGGATTACGCTATAAATTAGATGAAGTACCAGTTGTCGGTACAAAAGCAAGTGGTGTAAAATCTATCAATTTAAAACAAGATGATTTTGTTGTTGGTGCAATTACCTTTAATCCAACGAATATGTCCAAAGTACATGTACTTCTTGTAACCCAAAGAGGTTCTGTAAAACGATTGAATGTTTTTGATGTCAATATATTAGGGCGTGCAAAACGTGGATTGATGTTATTGAAAGAATTAAAAAATAAACCACACCGTTTTGTATTTGTATCGAATATTGTCACATCTGATATGGCATTTGATATTGTGACATCAACGAATAAACAAACGAGTATTCAAGCAATGCAAATTTCTTTATATGACAGATATTCAAATGGAACATCTGTAATTGATGATGGTGAGGTTGTTTCTGTCATTCAAACGACTATATAAGGTAACCCGAAGTGAACCGACTATCTATGCGATTCACTTCGGGTTTTATACTAAGATGTTAGTTTTATCATTAAAAACAAAAAGAAGAATTACTCATGCACAAGTAATTCTTCTTTTTATATATTTGTTATCAATCTGTTGGTTGTTTTTAACATATTTGATAAATAAAAAAATATAATAGAGAATGAGAGGTACTGTTTTTTAAGAGAAATACAAAAAACAAGTGGTAGAAAGTGGGGAATTGTGGTAAAATATGGTGAATGATTTCTACGTAAGGAGGTTTTTGCCGTGTTAATGGGAGAATATAAACATAATATGGATTCAAAAGGTCGTATTATTGTACCGTCAAAATTGCGTGATGAACTAGGCGATAAGTTTATTTTAACGCGCGGATTAGACGGGTGTTTATTTGGCTATCCATTGAATAGTTGGCAATCTTTAAGCGAGAAATTATTACATAATTTACCACTTGGTAAAAAAGATGCACGTGCGATTACACGTTTCTTTTATTCAGCAGCAAGTGATGTTGAATTTGATAAACAAGGTCGTATTATGATTCCGGCAACTTTACGTGAGTATGCAGGTTTGGACAAAACATGCCGTATTATTGGTGTATCAGATCGCTTAGAAATATGGGATGATGAAAAATGGCAAGTATATGTCAAAGAAACAGAAGAAAATGTTCAAACATTAACGGAAAATATATCAGAATTTGAATTTTAAAAGTGGAGGCAATATGTTTCATCATATAACAGTTTTACGAAACGAAACAGTCGATGCATTACATATAAAACCCAATGGTATCTATGTAGATTGTACATTAGGTGGTGCGGGGCATAGTGCCTATTTATTAAGTCAATTATCACAAGAAGGTCACTTGTATGCATTTGATAGAGATACAATGGCTTTAGAAAATGCTCAAATCGTTTTAAAACCATATATTGAAAAAGGTATGGTAACATTTATTAAAAGTAATTTTTCGCACTTAAAAGAAAAACTAGAAGAGCATGGTGTCACACAAGTTGACGGTATTCTATATGATTTAGGTGTGTCTTCTCCGCAATTAGATAAAATTGAAAGAGGATTTAGTTACAGTCAAGAAGCACCATTAGATATGCGTATGGATACAGAACAATTTTTAACGGCAGAAATTATTGTGAATGAATGGGATTACCATGATTTAGTAAAAATTTTTTATCGTTATGGTGAAGAAAAATTTTCAAAGCAAATTGCAAGACAAATTGAAAAAGTAAGACAAAGTAAACGTATTACAACAACGACAGAATTGGTGGATATTATTAGACAAACAATTCCTGCATCTGCACGACGTAAAGGAGGACATCCTGCTAAAAGAATTTTTCAAGCAATTCGTATTGCTGTGAATGATGAATTATCATCTGTAGAAGAATCACTAGAACAAGGTTTGTCTTTATTATCTCAAAACGGGCGTATGAGTGTTATTTCATTCCACTCCTTAGAAGATAGAATTGTCAAAACAATATTCAAAGAGTATAGTAGTGTTGAAGATATTCCAAGCAAATTACCTGTTTTACCGGAATATTTGGAACCAGATTACCAATTAGTTGTGAAAAAACCTATTTTACCAAGTCAAGAAGAAATCGAAGAAAATGGGCGTGCCAAAAGTGCGAAATTAAGAGTTATTGAACGTGTGAAAGTATAGGAGGAACAGTATATGTTTGAAACATTACTGACGAAAGCAGAAAGTTTTGTGAAACGCGATACGAAAAGAAAATACGTATTGTCAATGACACGATTTGAAAAAGTAACGGTTGTTATTATTGCGATTAGTTTTTTAATTTTAATGACAGCAGTTGTATTTACAAAGAGTAAAGTTTCTGAAACGAATGCACAAATTGAAGAAACACGACGTGAAATTGCGACAATTAATGCAGAAAGTCAAATTTTGCAACAAAAAGTGGATGATTTAACAACTTATGAAAGAATTTCATCTATTGCAAATGAATATGGATTAACGAAAGCAAATGCGGTAGTAAGGACTGTTAATAAATGAAACGGATAAAAAACTTGATAAAAACGGACTCTATTAAAATGGTGCATATTTACATGGCTTTTTTATGTGTTGTATTTATTGTATTTTTAGTTCGTTTTACGCAATTGATGGTTTTTAAAACAGCAAATGGGGAAGATTTAACGAAATTAGTACATCAAATGTATAATGGTGATGAAGTTATTCCTGCTCGACGAGGCACTATTTATGATGCATCGGGAGAAACATTAGCAACAGATGTCAAAACGTATGCCATTTATGCTGTTTTAACGGATAAGTATAAAGGTGTTGAATATGTAGAAGATAAACTAGCGACCGCAAGAGCATTGGCTAAGCATATCAATATGAGTGAAGATAATATTTTGAAATTACTCAACCAAGATAATGTTAACCAAACCGCTTTTGGAAACGCAGGTGTTAATTTAACATATCTTCAAAAAGAAAACATCGAAAAAGAATCTTTAAAAGGTATTTATTTTACGGAAAAAATTTCACGGGATTATCCAAAAGGATATTATGCCAATAACGTGATTGGATTGGCAAAAGACACACGAGAAGATACGAGTGTCGAAGCTCAGGGAAATCCTTTACAAGGTGTCATGGGATTAGAGGCACAATATAATGTGCAATTACGTGGTATTGACGGACTTGTGAATTACGATAAAGATTTTTATGGATATTCTGTTCCAGGAACACAAAAAGTGATAGAAGAAGTTCAAAATGGGAACAATATTTATACCACATTTGACAGTCGTTTAACAGAATACTTAGAAGAACAAATGTCAAAAATTTATGAGAAATATAAACCAAAATCTATGACAGCAATTGTTGTAAGACCTAAAACAGGAGATGTCGTTGCAGTTTCTCAAAGACCAACTTTTAATCCAAAACAACAAGAATATCCAGAAAATGGTTGGATTAACCAAATTGTTGAGCGTGCTTTTGAGCCGGGATCAACTATGAAAACACTTGTTCTAGCGGCAGCTATAAATGAAGGTGTATTCAGCCCTATGGAATTATACGATTCTGGAAAAATCAAAGTTGGGAGTATTGTTGTCAATGACTGGAATAGAACTGGTTGGGGTAGAATTTCTTATTTGCAGGGTTTGATTTATTCGAGTAACGTGGCGTTTGTTAATATTGTATCTCAAATTGGCTATGATAAGTGGAAAGAATATATGGACGCTTTTGGTATTGGTCGCTCTACGGAAAGTGGTTTCCCAAATGAAAATGTGGGATTAAACAGTTATGCTTCAGAAGAAGGACGAGCGAGTACCGGCTTTGGACAAGGTGTTTCTGTGACTAGCTTACAATTAGTTCAAGCATTTACAGCGATTGCAAATGAAGGGAAAATGCAAAAATTAAGATTTGTTGATCGCATTGAAAATACAACAACTGGAGAAGTGACATATACAAAAGTACAAACATTAAGTAATCCTATTAAGCCAGAAACAGCAAAATGGGTTTTAAAATACTTAGAAGAAGTTATTTATGCAGAAAATGCGACTGGGGAAAATTATAAAGTAGACGGTGTACGTTTGGCAGGTAAAACAGGTACAGCTGAAATATATGATGAAGAAAAGAAAACGTACTTAACAGACGGTAACTATTTACATTCTATTGTTGCTTTTGTGCCAAGTGAAAAACCTGAATATGTTATTTACTTTACATATGATAGACCTGAATCATCTAGAACAAGTAGTTTAGGTTTGTCTGAATGGTTTACAACGTTTACTAGCTATGCAATGAAATATTTAGGAAAAGATGAAGCTCCAGAATCACAAAAAGCGGAAGTTGTACCGTCTGCAACAGGAGCAGATGTTGAAACAGCAAAAGAAGCATTAAAGAATATTGGATTTACAGATATTATTGTATTAGGTAACGGTACAATTATTGAGAAACAAGCACCATTGGATAATCAATTATATACGCTTGATACGAAATTGATTTTATATACAGGTGGTATTGTGACACTTCCTGATATGACAGGCTGGTCTAAATTAGATGTTATGAAAGTCATGAATTTACTCAATATTCCTGTCAACTTTGAGGGAGAAGGATTTGTAAGTGAACAGAGTATTCCGTCTGGCGTAGATGTATCTACGATTACAGATACTGTAAATATCACATTAACATCACCAACTGTTAAATCAACTGCTATAAAAAATACATCGGATAAGATAGAAACGACAAGTACAACAAAAGAAACAGAATAAAGAGAGAGAAAATTATGAATATTTGGATTGAATTATTTATCATTTATTGTGCGAGCCTTACGCTAACAACAATGATGATGCCCTTTTTTATCATGTATTTCACACAAAAAAAATTAGGGCAAGTAACAAGAGAAGAAGGACCTACATGGCATGAAGTGAAAACTGGGACACCAACAATGGGTGGCGTGGCATTTGTTATTGCAAGTATCATTTCATTTGGTGTAATGGCACTTTATAAAGGATATCTTAATTTTTCAACTGGATCACTTATTTTTGTTTTAGTTGCATTTGGTATTATCGGTTTTCTTGACGATTACTTAAAATTGATTCGACAACATAATACAGGACTAACATCAAAACAAAAATTTTTATGTCAAATTATCTTTAGTATCATTTATGTTTTGTTTTATTTGTTATCCGGAAAAAGTATTTTACTATTTGCATCATTTGGTGGTGTTTTTAGTCTTATTTGTTACTTTTTATTTTCAATTATTTGGATAACTGGATTTTCAAATGCAGTTAATTTAACAGACGGTTTAGACGGATTAGTAGCTGGAACGGCAAGTATTGCTCTAGCATCGTATAGTGTGATTGCGTATCAGCAACAACAGTATGATATTTTAGCATTTTGTACAGCACTTCTTGGGGGGCTGTTAGGATTTTTTATCTTTAATAAAAAACCAGCAAAAATTTTTATGGGGGACGTTGGTGCATTAGCTTTAGGTGCGGTGTTTGCAGTGTTGTCTATGTTGTTACATGTTGAATTTAGCTTGTTGTTTATTGGTATTATCTTTGTTTTAGAAACAGCCAGCGTGATGTTACAAGTTGCCTCTTTCAAATTGTTAGGCAAAAGAATTTTCAAAATGACACCTATACACCACCATTTTGAAATGTTAGGGTGGAGTGAATGGAGAGTTGTTTTAACCTTTTGGTTTATAGGTTTGTTAGGTTCTCTTGTCTATTTTATAATTGTTTAGTATTGATAAAAATAGGATAGTGGATAGAGATAATATATCTCTATCCCTCTTATCGTGTTAGACGACCTATTTTTGTATGTTAGTACATGTATTGATATACAAAAGTTGGTAGTCATTATTGAAATTAACAGAAATTGAGGAAGAAAAATGAAACAAATTGATGATTTTAAAGGAAAACATGTTCTTGTTTTAGGATTGGCTAAAAGTGGGTATCATGCAGCACTACTTTTACATGAGTTAGGAGCACATGTCATTGTAAATGATGGTAAAATACCAGAGGATTTAACAGATGTTCATACATTACAAGATTTAAATATTCATGTTGTATTAGGAGAACATCCATTAGATTTAGTGCATGAAAAACTTGATTATATGGTGAAAAATCCAGGTATTTCTTATGAAAATAGTTTAGTAAAAAAAGCAATAGACTTAGATATTCCTGTTTTAACAGATGTTGAATTAGCTTTTCGTGTATCCAAAGCAGCTATTATTGGCGTGACAGGTTCAAATGGAAAGACAACAACAACAACATTGATTGGCAATATGTTAGAAAAAAATGCAAAAGGCCATACGTATATTGCAGGTAATATAGGTATACCGTCTACAACAGTTGCCAAACAAACAACTGAAAATGATGTTATCGTAATGGAATTATCAAGTTTTCAATTAATGGGTGTGACAACGTTTAGACCTAAAATTGCTATCATAACCAATATTTATGAAGCGCATTTAGACTATCATGGTAGTAGAGAAGCCTATAAAGAAGCAAAATTACATTTGATAAAGCAACAATCAATAGATGATTATCTCATTTTAAATGGTGATTTAGCTGAAATGAAAGACATCGCATCAACATCGAATGCACAAGTTTTATATTTTTCTAAAACAGATGATACAGCAGATGCTTATGTGAAAAACGGTAATATTTTTGTATTAGGAGAACCAATTATGTCTGTATCTGATATTCAAGTTCCAGGTACACATAATATTGAGAATGTTTTAGCTGCAAGCTTAGCTGCACGTTTGTATGGTCAGTCTAAAGAACTTATTCAACAAGCGGTTCAACAATTTCATGGTGTAAAACATCGTACTCAATTTATTGGTAATGTTAATGGGCGTCAATTTTATAATGATTCAAAAGCAACAAATATTTTAGCTACTAAAATGGCATTACAAGGTTTTAATGATAAAGTAATTTTAATTGCAGGTGGATTAGATAGAGGTAATGGCTTTGAAACATTGGAGCCTTCTTTAGAAAAAGTAAAAACACTCGTATTATATGGTGAAACAAAAGAAAAACTAAAATTAGCGGGTGAACATAAAAAAGTTGAAAAAATTATTTTAGTGGATACTTTAGAACAAGCCGTTAATACATCTTATGCATTAAGTCAAGTAGGAGATACTATCTTATTTTCTCCAGCTTGTGCAAGTTGGGATCAATTTCCAAGCTTTGAAGTACGTGGTGATGTCTTTATAGATTGTGTTTCACGATTAAATCAACAATAAGGGAGAATACGCATGAAGATAGTTTTATCAGGTGGCGGAACAGGTGGTCATATTTATCCGGCACTCGCTTTAAAAAATTATATTTTAACACAGTATCCTGAAACAGAGTTTTTATATATTGGAAGTGAAAGAGGACTTGAAAGAGAGATTGTTTCTAAAGAAAATATTCCTTTTCAGTCGATTAAAATACAAGGTATTAAACGTTCTTTATCACTAGAAAACATAAAAACAGCATGGTATATGCTAAGAAGTACATCACATGCTAAAAAGATATTAACAGATTTTCAGCCAGATATTGTTATTGGGACAGGTGGCTATGTCTGTGGCCCAGTATTGTATGCAGCAGCCAAGTTACATATTCCAAGTATTATTCATGAACAAAATAGTGTTGCAGGTATTACGAATAAATTTTTAAGTCGATATGTCACAAAAATTTGTACATGTTTTGATACAGCTAAACACGATTTTCAAAAATATGCTAATAAAGTTGTCTTAACAGGAAATCCAAGAGGACAAGAACTTGTATCCTTGGAGTATCAACAAAATGTTTTAGAACAAATTGGTTTAAAAAAAGACAAATCAACTGTTTTAATTTTCGGTGGTAGTCGTGGTGCTATGAATTTAAACAAACATTTTATATCGTATATAAACGACTATACAACAAATGATTATCAAGTTATCTTGGTAACAGGAAATGCTCACTATCAATCTGTTATAGATAGTCTTGAAACAATTCCGGATAATATTAAAGTTTTAGCATATATTGATAATATGCCAGATATTCTCCGTGCTGTTGACTTAGTTGTTTGTCGTAGTGGTGCAACAACTTTAGCAGAGTTAACTGCTCTAGGTGTAGCCAGTATTTTAATTCCAAGTCCTTATGTTACGAATAATCATCAAGAAAAAAATGCACAAACTTTAGTCGATAAAGGTGCAGCATTTATGGTTTTGGAAAAAGAATTAGCAGAAAATAAACTAGCTATACTAGTGAATGATGTGATGCAACATGAAGAGAAACAAAAAAAAATGGCACACCATGCTAAAGAACTAGGTATTACAAATGCCTCAGAACGTTTATTAACAATTATCAAGGAATGTGTTCAATCATAGATTGGAGGCTTTATGAGTAAACAAAAGAGAAAAAAACGTCGCTTTTTACATAGAGATATGACAGTCTATGAAAAAAGAATAGGATTTATTTTGTTTATCTTATTATGCATTTTTGCTTATTTTGTTGTCCCGTTTTCACGTATTTCAACTATTTCTGTAATTGGAAGTAAAGATACAGACGCACAAAGTATTGAAGCTAGTGCAAATGTGGTGCCAAACGACTTGATTTTAAGTTTATGGCTTAGACAAAATAGTATTAAAGAAAACATAAAAAAACAACAAGCGAGAGTGGCGGATGTAGCCATTCGTTTAGAGGCAGGAAATGTCTTTCAAATTCAAGTAACCGAATATGACACGATTGCCTACGTTGAACAAAATGAAGATTATTATACTATTCTATCTAGCGGTATCGTTTTAAAAGAAGAGAGTAAAAAGTATTTAGGAACAGTTCCAATCGTGAAATGGGAAGGTACTATTCAAACTTTAGAAATTATGGCTAAAGAATTAGCGAAATTAACATCGGATATTCGAGATAGTATTTCTGACATCAATTATAAAGAAAGTGATAAGTTAGCCTTAACTATTTTTATGAATGATGGGAACCAAATAAAAGCAAATTATACAAATTTCGCATCTAAATTAGAATATTATAAAGGGATGAAGTCTATTTTAGAAGGAAAAAAAGGTATTATTGACTTAACAGTAGGTGCTTACTTTGTACCATATAAAGAATAAATAAAGTATATAAAACTCCAATTGTAAAGTAAAGTGCAAAAAAACAGATAATTACTTTCTCTTTTGCGGGGTTAATAACCAAACAATAAAAACAAAGGTTTTCTAGTCAAGGCGAAAAACAAAGTGTGCCTTGACGGGAAAC
>NZ_WNJX01000027.1:0-24102 GCF_010892375.1 Granulicatella sp. zg-84
TTTTTAAAACCTATCAGAATGGTATTTATCAAGCTTTTACCACACCTTATTCAAACGGTATCACAGAAGCTATCAACAATCATATTAAAGTCATCAAACGGATTGCCTATGGCTACAGACGTTTTTCCTATTTTAGATTACGTATTTTAATCATACAACACCATTCCCAATGGCAGAAAAAGAATGTGAAAAAGGTAGTGAATGGTTAATGCCATTCACTACCAACATACTCACTATTTCTCTCCACCAACACAATTTGACGAAGAGCCTTTAAATCATGATAAGAATTTTATCAAAAAAATAAGTTTTTTGCATATAGTATGTGTGGAGGGATTTCATGAGAAAGAAGATGATGAAACAGTTACCGATTGATGAACAACCTAGAGAACGGCTACTTTTATACGGTGAACAATCGCTAGCGACCCATGAATTATTAGCGATTTTATTAAGAACAGGCACAAAGGATGAAACTGTTTTACAAGTAGCACGTGATATGTTATGCCATTTTGAAGATTTATATCAATTAAAATCAGCAACTATTGAAGAATTAAAAGAAATCAATGGGATTGGATTCGTAAAAGCGATTGAAATAAAAGCAGCTATTGAACTAGGATTTAGACTTGTTACAGCACAACAATTAAAATTAGGAAAAATCATTTCTAGTCAAACAGCGGCGGATTATTTTATGCATCATATGAATGGATTAACGCAAGAACATCTTGCTGTTTTATTTTTAAATACGAAGCATGAAATTATTCAAAAGAAAAATATTTTTATTGGTTCAGCAGATAGAAGTATTGCTAATCCAAGAGATATTTATGCATTGGCATTAAAATATGGAGCAACATGTATTCTGATTGCACATAATCACCCAAGTGGACATCCAGAACCATCTCATGAAGATATTTTGTTTACGAAAAGATTGGTTTCAGCTGGAGAGATGATTGGTGTATCAGTTTTAGATCACTTAATTATTGGGCAAAAAACATATATTAGTTTGAAAGAAAGAGCGATTATTAACTAAGATGATTGTACAAAAAGAAAGAAAAATATATTACAAAAAACAAGTGATATTAGGGATAGTCGTTTTTATGATATGCTTTTTATGTATTAAAGGAATGAGTGTGAAAGACAAATGTATCAATCAATTTATCATAGCAAATCATTTGATACATCAGTATGACATGATTAAAAAAATCGAATTTATCCATTATGCGTATGATTGGAAAGTAGGATATATCTATACGGAAATAAAAATTAATGATACTTATACAGTATGTGTAGAGTTTAGTCCGGATAGAAAAAAGATTGATAGTTTATTTTATAAAAAAGATTTTAATTTGCCATTTAAGACATTATCGTCCCAACAGCAAATCCCTCAAATTATTTATTATTTAGGAGAGTAAAGATGGTACCAGATAGTGATTTTAGAAGTTTGGCAGATATTGTTTATCATGTTGATAAAAGAAAAAAAGGTAGAAAGCGTGTTGATATAGGAGATATGCTAATACTTCATCAAACTTATCAAGTGTTAGACATACAGGATAATCAAGAAAATGGTATGCAAGCGATGGCTGTTTCTCCATTAAATGACTATGAGCGTATTGTCATTGCTTATGCAGGTACAAATACTGATGATATACACGATACAAATACTGATGTACAAAGCTTTATCAACGGTAATGATGCACTATTGGTAACGCATCAAAAAGATCAGCATTATCCCTATGTTACCACTAGTCAATTTCAAACGGCACTTTCTTTTCAACAGCGTATCAAAGAACATTTTCCAAATGCGACAATAACAACGACAGGACATTCGTTGGGGCAGTCTTTAGCGATGTATGTTGCTTTAAAATGTGGGTATATGAACATTGGTTTTAATGGACCAGATATTAGTCCACTTATTTCAAAACAAGAGATTGCATATATGAGAATGTATAAAGAACAGTTTAAAAATTATCGAAATCCGTATGATGTGATTGGAAATATTACGGGCAATCAAACAGGTACAGCCATCTATATTGATTATGGTATATCAAGTCATGCACATGATTTGAATATGTGGCAATTTAATGATGAAAATCAACTAATTAATAAACAAGGACAGACGATGACCGTTTTTCAAACACCTTATTTACAAGAGTTGATACATTTACATGTTTTATCAGGGAAATTTGCACAAAGTGGATTAAGTAGTGATGAATATGTGTTTTTAGATACTCAACAGGCAAGTATTATTGCTAAAGGAATAAAGAATATTGTACAAGAAGCGTATATGGGAATCGAGATGTTAACACGACGATATGAGCAAAGAGTTGTTGATGAGTGGCATGGTCTATTGTCAAAATCATTCCGTCATGGTTTATCATATGACGAGGTTGTAGAATGTTATCAAGAAAATGGTGTTACTTATCAAACGATTGTGGAGGATTTAAGTATGTTTTTTAAAAATAAACAAATACAATACCAACGGTTTCAAGAAGAGTATGTATTATTAGAGCATGCGATACAAAAAGGAATACAAGAAAAAGTGGCACAAGATGCACAATTTACAAGAGTATTTAAGTAGTGGTAGATAACGATACATATTTTCAAGAAAGATTAGCTTGTTTAGACGAAAAAAGAGAACAGATGTTAGCAATTTTAAAGGCTAGAAATTGTGATAAAACTTTTTATCACATGTATCAGTATAAGATTGATGATTTATATACTCTTGAAAAACAACGCTTATATCAACAATGGAATAAAACTAGTGAGCAATAGAAAAAGGAGAATAAAATTGGAAAGTAAATTAGATGTCTTTATTCAACAAAATTTTCAAGACATACATATTACAGATATGACACTTTTTCAAAAAATGTTAGAACGACAGATTATCTCTACGTTTTATATTGATGAAATGTATCACATGAAACAAGCAATAAAGATAGACTATCAATGTGAGTTAGAACAAATATTAGATGATATGGCAAAAAAATTAGTGTTTCTTAGCGATAAAATAGATAAAACAATGAAAGGCATGTGGTCTAAAAAAGTACAAGAAACTCTTTTTGAACAAATTAAAAAATCTCGTCT
The DNA here is from genome assembly GCF_010892375.1 of Granulicatella sp. zg-84. NCBI lineage: Bacteria > Bacillati > Bacillota > Bacilli > Lactobacillales > Carnobacteriaceae > Granulicatella > Granulicatella sp. zg-84. The sequence goes on from NZ_WNJX01000027.1 coordinate 3,079, forward strand.
ATAAACAACATTATGGAAAAATATCATATAGTAAAAAGAGTCGAATCTAAAAGTGAAAAGCATGGAAAATTAGTAATTTCATATAAAGAGTTTCTGAATAGAAAAAGACTTGAAACTAATTTCTTAAAAGTGTTCATTTCAAGTCTTTTTGACTAATAAAAACCAGCTGAAACGACACTTCATAGTATCGTTTCAGCTGGTTTCTATTCCAATAGATTATAACCACTCACGGTAACGTTTAATATAGAGTGATTTTACGATTGTTACCAAAGCCATGTATAAAGCAAGAATAACAATGAGTACAATATAATAAGATAGAGGTAGTGGTACTAATTTCAATGGGCCTGCTAATTGTGTGTAAGGTAGTGCTGTTAATGTCAATGCAGCGACAAGTGAGGTAATTAACACTGATAAAGCAGGTTTTGATTGGATAAATGGCAATTTAGGTGAACGTAGCATATAAATAACCATTGTTTGTGACCACATAGATTCAATAAACCAACCTGTTTGGAAAATGAGAATGAATAATGTTGGATTTGTCAATTCATGGTAGGAAAAGCCAGTCATGGTTGGTGCAATGACATAAAAGAGTAGTATAAATGTTAAACAGTCAAAAATAGAACTAACTGGTCCAATCCATGCCATAAATTTAGTAATTGATTTTGCACTCCATGTATGTGGTTGTTTTAAAAATGATGTATCAACATTATCAAATGGTAATGCGATACAGCTTAAATCATAGATTAAATTTAGAACGATTAAATGAATGGGTGCCATTGGTAGAAATGGTAAAAAGACACTTGCAAATAAAAGTGAGAAAATATTACCAAAGTTTGAACTAACAGTCATTTTAATATATTTTGTCATATTCGCATAGACTTTACGTCCCTCAATTAGTCCTTTTTCAAGAACTAATAAATCTTTATCTAATAAGATAACATCAGCCACTTCTTTGGCGATATCAACAGCGGTATCAACAGAAATACCCACATCGGCAACTTTCATAGATAAAGCATCATTGATACCATCTCCCATGTAGCCTACTTTATGATTTTTTTCTTTAAGCAAGCGAATAATACGTGCTTTTTGTTCAGGAGATAATTTAGCAAAAATCGTTGTTTCTTCAACTAAGCCTGCTAATGTAGCGTCGTCCATTTGTTCGATTTGTGAACCAAGCAGAATATGATTGACATCAAGTCCTACTTTTTCACAAACTGTTTTGGTTACTTTTTCATTATCACCTGTTAAAATTTTTGTTGTAACTCCATGCTCGCGCAATGCTTGAATAGCAGGAGCAGCAGATTGTTTTGGTGGATCAAGAAAAGCTAAGTAACCCATTAACACCATATTTGATTCATCTTCTGTTGTGAAAGCATGAATATCTTCATAAGATTTATAGGCAACTCCTAAAACACGTAGACCTTGCTCATTTAACTTATCGACTTCATTTAAAATTGTTTCACGTACGTTTTCTGTTAAAGGAATAATGTTTTCACTATCTTGTACATAAGAAGAAATGGATAACATTTCTTCTAAAGCGCCTTTTGTTACCATACGAATATGTTCTTTTTTGTCTTTAACAATAACGCTCATACGACGACGCTCAAAGTCAAAAGGTAATTCATCAATTTTGGCATAGTAAGTGTTTAAATTTTGTAAATGTTCGTGTGTTAATGATTCTTTTTCAGTTCGCTGAATAATGGCATGATCTAGTAAATTTTTTAATCCTGTTTGATAGTAACTATTTAAATAGGCTTGTTCTAAGACGTCTAAATCTAATTCAGCATGAATATTTAAAGGATATTCTAAAATAATTTCATCTTGTGTTAATGTTCCTGTTTTATCTGTACATAAAATATCAATAGCACCTAAGTCTTGAATGGCATTTAGTTTTTTGATGATAACTTTTTCTTTTGCCATAATTATAGACCCTTTAGCTAAACTAGCTGTAATAATCATTGGCAACATCTCAGGAGTTAGTCCTACACCAACACTTAACGCAAAGACACCTGCTTCAATCCAATCTCCATCTGTTAGCCCATTTATGACAAAGACAACCGGAACAAGAACAAGCATCAATCGAATAAGTAACCAAGAAATACTATTCATTTCTTTTTCAAAACTTGTTGGTTCATCAATATTTTGTAATGTTTGTTCAACACTTCCAATCATTGTGTCATTTCCGGTCGCTAAAATCAAAGCAGTAGCACTTCCACTGACAACATTTGTTCCCATAAATGCTAAATGCTCTATTTCCAGTAACGAAGTATCAACGGTATCCATAGGAGAGAGGAGAGCACGTTTTTCAATCGCATCACTTTCACCAGTTAGACTAGATTGTTGCACAAAGAAATCTCTTGTTTCTAATAATAAAACGTCAGCAGGCAGCATATCTCCAGCACTTAATTTGATGATGTCACCCACAACTAAATCATCAATCGGTATTTCTAATTGTTTCCCATTTCTGATAACAGTAGCTGTATTGATAATGAGCTGAGATAAATTACTAGATGCTTTATCACTTTTGAGTTCTTGAATAAAGCGAATAGCACCTGATAACAGCACAAGTAAAATAATGATGATAAATGTTGTTGGATCTTTTTCTCCACTTGGTGCAAGCCATACATTCGTCACAAGTGAGACAAACGCAATCACTAAAAGGATAATCGTAAACGGATTGATAATAGATTCGTATATTTTCTTCCATAAAGGTGTTTCATTTGTCTTTGTAATAATATTACTACCATATTCTTCGCGATTGTTTTCTATTTGTGTGTCCGTCAATCCAGTAGACGTTGTGTCAAATAAACGATAAACCTCTTGAATAGGTTGTGTTAATGCTAGAAGCATTCTTTCTTTAATTGTTTGCATTTTTTCACCTCAATATAGTCTATTTTAGTTTTAATGCTTACAAAATGGCAGGAAAATGCCATTTTATGTAGGCACCTAAAAACATCATCTTGCTTGTTGTATGCATCATCTGGCATTTTCCTCACCTCCTTAAAAAATAAAAAAATCTTATTATCGAACGACAATAAGATGACAAATAGCGCCATATTCATCGTTCAAGCTTTAACATCACAGGGCAATGAAATTACATTAGTCATCGCCTTAACGACAATCACTGCTGACCAACGAATAGTGTCTCCACTATTTTGCGGTAGTAATCCGTATCCCTGTGGTAGTCTCACCTACCGATACTTTATATAAATAAGTATACCTTATAACATCAAAAAGTCAAAGAAAAACGCTTTATTTTTTGCAAAACGGAATTTTTATGAAATGTAACGTTTTATATTGAAATGATTACTATTTTATAGTAGAATAAAAGAGCACAACGATGTGTTTTCAACTTATCATAATAGCGATGAGGCTACAAAAATGCTACCATTCCTGATCTTTGTAGTCTTTTTGCTGTTTTCTGATCAGTATCGTTGTTTTAAAGTACGATGACTTTAAAATAACGATTTTTTATTGAAAACATCACGTCAGTATGTAGTAAAGGAGGTAATAAAAGATATGCCAATATACGATTGTGGTAGGTGTGGATTTATTTATAATTCATTCGAAGGAGATACAAAAAATGGAGTGCCTAAGCATACTGAATTAAACGATTTAAAATCAACGCTTTGCTCAATGTGTGGCATGAGTGAAAAAAAACGCTATATCCGACCTGCAACAGATTATAAAGGTTTAGAAGCACAGTGTTACTATTTATTTTCTGGTAAGTCCTCACCACTTAAATATGAGATAGATGAATTAGAAAATAAATATATCCTTGATGTCGGTGCAGGTTTTGGACGTGTCGGTGTACCATTTTTAGAATATGGCTCACATGTCACATTACTTGAAAAGAGTAAAGAAATGCTTGAAAAAATACCCCAACATATTCTTGATAAAGTAACCGTTATTCAAGAGGATATTTTAAAAGTAGATTTACCAAAAGAGCAGTACGATGTCATCATTGCTGCTGACGGATTTCTTCAACATTTTACACCAAAGCAACAATGTATTATTGTTGAAAAATTAATGTACTCGCTTAAAAAGCAAGGGCAACTCATTTTAGAAGTGTTTATTCCAAATGATATGGCTATTTCTGTTGAAAAAGTCAAAGAGGCAAAACAAGGATTGTATTTTTTTTATCGAGCAAAAGCAACCTTACATTTACCAACAAAAGAAATACAAACAGATATTTCTATTCAAGAATGTATGGATAATGAAGTCATCAATCAATACCGTTTCATTCGCTTATTGTATTTGATTTTACCTGATGATATTCCGTGCTTATTAGAAAGAGCAGGTATTACGTATACAAGTTTAGTCAAAGAAAGATTTGATACGGCAGGATTGATACAAGAGAATTTAATCAATGCGAGTGGTATTGAGAAGAAAATAAAAAAAGATTGGATACAGGGTGGATATCCATTCTCAACAAGTGATACCAATCAAGTGAATTGGTTTAGATTTACCATTGAAAAATAGAGGAGATAATGATGAAAAAATTTGTAAAATTAACAACAACTTTAGCTTTAGTAGCCTTATTAGGTGCATGTCAACAAAATGGAGAAAGTGCTAGAAAAAATGCATCGGAAATTCAAAAAGAAAATACCGTGCAAAATGCAAATACAAAAGCAAGTATGGGAGAAGGAAAAACACAGTATCCATTAACAATTAAAACATGGGGATCAGATGGAAGTGAATTGGAAACAGTGTATACAAAATCTCCAGAGAAAGTATTAGCTGTTTATCAAGGAAGTATCGAAACATTACTTGCTTTAGGGTTAGAAGACAGAATTGTCGCTGCATCTGGATTAGATAATGCTGTACCAGAAAATCAAAAAGCAGGTTTCTCTAAATTGAATTACTTAACAGAATTTGCACCATCTCTTGAAAAAGCAACTTCTTTAGAACCAGATATGATTTTTTCATGGGGGTCTTTATTCGGTGAAAAAACATTAGGAAATGCAAAAGACTGGGTAGACAAAAAAGTAAATATTTACGTTAACAGCAATACACGTCGTGTGAAAGACGGTGAAAAACGTATTAGTACATTAGAAAATGAATACACAGATATTTTAAATATCGGTAAAATTTTTGATGTACAATCAAAAGCAGAAGCAATTGTAAAAGATATGCAAGATACAATTAAAAAAGTGATTGATAAAACAAAAGACATGAAAGAAAAACCAAGTGTTTTAGTACTTGAAAATGAAAAAGATGCATTTAGAAACTACGGTAGTAATACACTAGGTGGAGATATGGTGACTAAATTAGGTGGTCAATTAAAAAATGCTGATGTTGCAAAATTAGGAAAAGAAGACTTAATTGCTGCTAACCCAGATGTGATTTTTGTTGTTTACATGCCTTATGAAGGAGATGACGCAGAAAAAGTAAAACAAGAGAATTTAGATAAAATCTTAAAAGATGAATCATTAGCAAGTTTAAATGCCATTAAAAATAAACGTGTTGTTCCAATCTTTTTAAGTGAAATGTATGCAAGTGCAACAAGAACAAAAGACGGTATTATCTCTTTTGCTAAAGGATTATATCCAAGTATTGACTTAGGAATGGATAAATAATCTATGAACAAACAAAAACGATTAGCAAAACCAATTCTATGGGCAATCATTTTATTTGTGGGCCTAATTGTTTCGATTTTAACAGCTATCACATTCGGAAATGCTGATTTATCCATTTCCGATGTGTATAGCGTAATAGGTTATGAGTTATTTCACTTTGAACAATTTCAAGCATTTGCTACAGGTGCAACGCACGACATTGTTTGGCTCATTCGTTTTCCAAGGGTTATACTCGCTCTAACGATTGGTATGGGACTTTCAGTATGTGGCGTGGTCATGCAATCTGTTGTGAAAAATCCTCTAGCAGATCCTTATATTTTAGGGATTTCATCAGGAGCCTCTTTTGGTGCAACACTCGCTATACTATTTGGTATTGGGTCTGTATTCGGTGCAAATGCAGTTGGTGTTATGGCATTTATTGGAGCGTTGATTACCTCTCTTCTTGTGTTGCTACTAGCAAACTTAGGAGGTCGAACAAATTTAACAAAAATCATTTTATCAGGATTAGCTGTCAGTGCGATTTGTTCGGCATTTTCTAATTTTGTGATTTATATTGCCAATGACAAAAGTGCCACTGTTCAAATTATGTTTTGGCTTATGGGTAGTATGGCAAGTGCAAAATGGCACATCATTGCAGTGGTGCTGCCTATTATGTTAGTAGGTACACTTGTTTTTTGGTCTCAGTACCGACAATTAAATGTTATGCTATTAGGAGATGACACCGCCATTACATTGGGAATGAACACACAGCAATTAAGACGCTGGTATATTATTTTATCTTCTTTAATGGTGGGATTTGCTGTATATGCAGCAGGGGTTATTGGATTTGTAGGATTAGTCATTCCACATGCTGTACGTCTAGTATTTGGTAGCGACCATAAATACGTTATTCCGTTCAGTGCATTAGTCGGCTCTATTTTTGTGATATGGGCAGATGTTATGTCACGGATTGTATTAAGAAACTCTGAAATGCCTATTGGTATTTTGATTTCATTGATAGGTGCACCTTGCTTTATTTTTCTCATGATACGCCATACACATCGTGCAGGAGGTAAATAAAATGCAAGTACAAACAGACAAAGTAAATGTTATCTATGATAAAACGCCCATTTTACACGACATTACATTACAAGCAAAAGAAAATCAATTTATCGGATTGATTGGTCCAAATGGTAGTGGTAAATCCACACTGCTCAAATGCATTTATCGTACATTGGATGTCAATAGTGGCACGATTTTGTTAGATGGCACACCTATTCATCAATTCAGTTATAAAGAAACTGCAAAAAAAATGGCTGTTGTGGCACAACACAATCAATACCAATTCGATTTTACAGTACAAGACATCGTGTTAATGGGAAGAACACCTTATAAGAGTATGTTTGACAAAGAAACTGAAGAAGATTATCGTATTATGGAGCATGCACTAACACTTGTGGACATGTTAGCGTATAAAGACCGAGAATTTTCAACATTATCAGGCGGCGAACAACAACGTGTTATTTTAGCAAGAGCCTTAACACAACAACCATCATGTTTAATTTTAGATGAACCAACTAATCACTTGGATATCAAACATCAACTCATGCTATTACAAACGGTCAAAAAATTAGATATGACTGTTATTGCAGCTATACACGACTTGAATATGGCTGCAATGTATTGTGACATTATTTACGTCCTTTATCAAGGACGTATCGTAGCTGTGGGCACTCCAAAAGAGGTACTAACAAAAGAGTTAATTAAAGACGTTTATCAAGTAAATACAGATATAATCACTGATAAAAACGGACATTTACACATTTTATTTTTAGATGATTAAAATAAACACTCCAAACAGACTGTTTGGGGTGTTTTTGAGCATATATATGTCTACGCCTGATTTTTAAAAGGATAGAATCGGTTTGATTTTATTCTCACGTATCTTATGATAAAATATCCTTAGAGGTGAAAAAAATGAATATTGGTTTTATTGGATTAGGTGTTATGGGTAAATCAATCGTATCCCATTTGTTAAATGCAGAGCATCATGTTGTGGTGTATACACGCACAAAAGAAAGTGCACAAGAGGCATTGGATAAAGGTGCTGTTTGGACAGAAACTCCTGCTCAAGTGACAAAGCAAGTTGATATTGTCATGACAATGGTGGGGTATCCAAGTGATGTTGAGGAAGTATATTTTGGCGGAAACGGTATTTTTTCTGTTGATATAACAGGAAAAATTTTAATTGATTTAACAACTAGTACACCACGACTCGCAAAAAGAATTTATGAAGAAGCTGTTAAAAGAAGTGCAAATGCATTAGATGCACCTGTTTCAGGAGGAGATATTGGTGCAAAAAATGGCACACTGACGACAATGGTTGGAGGCGATCAAGAAGTCTTTGAAAAAGTGGAATTATTGTTAGGTGTTTTTTCAAGTAAAGTACGTTTACAAGGAGAATCTGGTGCCGGACAACATACAAAAATGGCAAATCAAATTATGATTGCAGGTACAATGACAGGTATGACAGAACTACTGGTATATGCAAAAGCAGCAGGATTAAGTCTTGAGCAAGTACTAGATACAGTTGGAGCAGGCAGTGCTGCAAACTGGTCTTTAACCAACTACGCACCTCGAGTTTTAAAAGACGATTTTGCAGCAGGGTTTTATGCGAAGCACTTTTTAAAAGACTTGCGTATTGCTTTAGATGAGGCAAATGAAATGGGGGTTGACTTACCTGCGACTCAAACAGCGGAACGTGTTTATGCACAATTAGTTGAAGCAGGATACGGTGATTTAGGCACACAAAGTCTTATTAAAATGTATACAAATCATGCGTAAATAAGTAAATTTATTTTTTTATAAAAAAAATAGTATTAAATCAAGTCATTTTCTGTTAAAATAAGTCTAGTCAGTTAGTGATATGATATAAATGAAATATTGGTTAAGAAAGCAATATTTGAAAGAGGAGTGAACAGAATATGAAGTCATCACAACTAGCAGCGATTATTCGTCGCTTGGAAGCAATGGTTGAGGATACATCTGATGTCGAAACAAGACGTTTTGAAAAAGACGGTGTTGAAAAATGTGTTGTACGTTATAATCATGAAACAGAAAGCTTTGAATTAGAAGAAACAGGAACAAATCAACCTTATCAGTTTGATGAATTAGATTTAGTAGCGATTGAAATTTTTGAATTATTACAAGACGCATAATCATAAAAAAAGTAAGAGGTACAGACATCATTTATAGAAATTTATTTTTAAAATGTCTATACCTCTTTTTGTATACCTTCTTTTAATAAGTTAATATATAAAAAGTGTTTAGTAAAATAAACATATCATAAAGAAAAGTGAGTGAGTTATGAAAAAAAACGAGATGATGGATAGGCCAATTGTACAATCTAATATCGTTACCTATATGAGAGAAAAACAAAGAAAATTTACTGGAATTGTTGGAGAAATAGAAGCGTATGCCAATGAACGACGTATTCCGATTATTCCACACGAAACAGCTGTTTTTTTAGATTTTTTATTAGGGCAACTAAAACCTGAAAAGATTTTAGAAATTGGAGCAGCGATTGGATTTTCAGGCTTGTTAATGGCACAGCATCTATCACCAAATGGGCATTTGACAACGATTGATAGATTTGACGTCATGATTGAGCGAGCAAAAGCAAATTTTGAGCGTTCGGATATGTCTGATAAAATTACGTTATTGGAAGGCGATGCAGAACACGTTTTACCAACGCTAACAGAACAATACGATGTGATTTTTATGGATAGTGCTAAATCAAAATATTATGATTTTCTTCCACATTGTATCCGATTGTTAAAAGTCGGAGGTGTTTTAATTGTAGATGATATTTTTCAAGGTGGTACGATTTTAGATGATATTGAAACTATTCCTCGTCGTGTTAGAAAAATTCATCGTCGCTTAAATCAATTTTTAGATTTGGTACAAACACATCCAGATTTAAAATCAACTTTACTTCCATTGGGAGATGGTATTGTTTTAATTGAAAAAAAATCAGAGGTTCATATTGAATTGGAAAAGGAATAACTATAAAGTTAAGTTTCATTGAAATCAATCAGTGGATACAATTTCACGAAATAAATAGCGTTAATATAAAGAAATTTAGTCGTTTTTGAGTTTGAAATTATTATGAAAGCATGTTGTTTATTCAAATCATTATCAAATGCGAAGATGTAAAATTATCAAAATATAATCATTTTGGAAGAAAGTTTAAAGATGATTTAACTTGTATATTAAATGATTATATCAGATACAATGTATATGTTTTTAGACATATTTTATAGCAATAACGATTTGATTGGGTTAAACTTTGATGGCAGTATTTCTGTTTGATAAATATTTTAACATGATAATGTGAATAAGTGTGGCAAGGGGGTATCTAAATTCCTTTAATGAAGTGTTTAGAACTCCCTTTGTTTTTTCTTCTTATTACTTATCGTTGTACTGATTGTTGTCTATAAAATATTTATCTGTTAATGTTCATCATTTTCTTGTATAATCATTCGTGAGAAATATCTCCTTTTTTAATTGCAGTCATTCAAACAGATGTTTCTCTTTTTTGTCGATTGTTATACACAAAATGATGTTGGTGGATTTACCTCTACAAACACAATTATTTTGGAACAAAGTAAATAGTACATTATGTAACTTTGAGTAAAATGAAAGGAATAGAAAAGAATATGAAAGAATTTTATAGGCGGGTTAGCCGCTTTTCAATACGAAAACTCTCAATAGGTGTAGCTTCTGTTTTATTGGGGACGAGTTTTTTAGCTGCTGCATCACCAGAAATGGTACATGCAGAGGAAACAATAAAGTCAAAAATCACGTATCATTATGTTAGTGAGGAAGAATTAACTGATGATGAGAAAGCTTTGATTATTAGTGCTTTGCCGTCTGATAAAGTGACGGGAGATACGACTTATTACATGGTTTATCGTCCGGATACAAATAGAACTCTGCCAAATACAGGTGAAGAATGGTCAACACTTGTGGCGGGAGCAGGGGTCACATTGTTGGTGTGTGCCTTAACTTTTCTTCGTAAGAAGAAAAAATGGGTCGTGACAGTATTGTTAGTTACTACCTTAGGACAAGTTGTTGTAGTGCCAAATGCATCTGCATTGACTCACAATTTATTTGCAAATCTTACACAAGAGTTTAGCTTGCCAAATGGTGCGCTTTTACCTGAAACAGTTCGTGACATTGAAGGTTATCGCTTTATCGGTTATATCATTGACAAAAATTCTAAAGTAGATAGAGAAACATTAGAGCAGACGAATGTGGCTATCTCAGAAGAAACGGTCACTCAAGATACAGTAAATACGACTGAAATACCAAAAGTACCTAAGAATCCAGAAATAGTGAATACCCCTGAAGTCCCAACACAACCGGAAATTTCAGAAGAAGAAACACCGACTAGTTCAGAAACTTCGACGGATACGCCAACGGAAACGGAAGTACCAAATGAGTCAACTACTGGAGAAACAGAAAGTTCAGATACAGGTAATGCACCTGTAACACCAACGCAACCAGAAAATCCGAAAGAAGAAAAACCAACTGGTACAGAAACTACAACAGAAACGCCAACGGAAACGGAAGTACCAAATGAGTCAACTACTGGAGAAACAGAAAGTCCAGAAACAGATAATGCACCTGTAACACCAACGCAACCAGAAAATCCGGAAGAAGAAATGCCGACTGGTACAGAAACTACAACAGAAACGCCAACAGAAACAGAAGTGCCAAATGGGTCAACTACTGGAGAAACAGAAAGTCCAGATACAGATAGTGTACCGACAACACCAACTCAACCAGAAAATTCGGAAGAAGAAACAACGACTGGTACAGAAACTACAACAGAAACGCCAACGGAAACAGAAGTGCCAAATGGGTCAACTACTGGAGAAACAGAAAGTTCAGATACAGGTAATGCACCTGTAACACCAACGCAACCAGAAAATTCGGAAGAAGAAACACCAACTGGTACAGAAACTACAACAGATACGCCAACAGAAATGCCAGAACCAGAGAAACATCATGATGTTTTAGGGGGAGAGGTGCTGACAGTTACGAAGCCTTTGGCGCCAATTGAGTTAATGGTTTCAGTAGATAAATTAGACAAAGGTCTACAAAAAGAAGTTGATACAACGAAAAAAACACCAACAAGTATTGCTGCCTATGAGACTGCAAAACAAAATGCACTACGAATCTTGGAAGAGGCAAATGCTAAAATTGTAGATCCAACAACCAGTGCAGAAGCCATTGCCGAGGAAAAACTGAAAGTAGAAGAAGCATTTAGAAAACTGGAGGAAGCAGAAGCTGCTTTAGAAAATGTATCGCTTACGAAGCCAGTCTTAGAATTGCAGACATTAGATAAGCAAGAAAAAGACAAGTCGATTCGAGTGCAGTATCAATTAACAGATCCTGATGCTACTTTTATTTCTGCTACTGCTCAAATTTATTCGGAAGATAAGTTGGTGAAAGAAGTTCAACTTTCAGAAAGAGATTTAGCTGGAGTTGATATTTCAGGATTAGACTATTATGTGGATTACAAATTAAAAACGACTTTTGAGTATGCAACATTAGCTGAAAATGCGCGTGAAACACTTTCAAATATTGAATCCTTTGTCTTAGAACGTAAGCAGATTGAATTAAAAAATTTACGTGACTTATCACTATATACTTACCGAAATGGTATCAAAACAAAAGTTATTAGTTTATCAGAAATTGGTCCTATAGATGAATATTTTGCAAGCTTTATATCAGAAAGTGGTAAGGAAGTTCAATTACCAATCAAGGAAATTATAGCTCAAGATAATGGCTTTAAAGTGGTAGCGACTCACCCTGAACTTGTGAAACTTAATGAAACAGATGAGTATGAAGATAATTACAGTTTTATTGTTAGTCGATTGGCACCAGCGAAAAATGATATCTATACTTCTTTTAAAGATTTGATTACCTCAATCAACGCTAATCCAAGTGGAGTATTTACTTTAGGAGCTGATTTGAGTGCTGGAGAGATGGAAGTTCCAGTTTCTAGTTACGTGACGGTTCCGTTTACAGGTACTTTAAATGGATTGTATGACGGTAAAAATTACACGATTTATGACTTGAAGGCATCTCTGTTTGAAACAACTATGAATGCCACTTTACAAAATCTTAATTTATCTAATGTTAACATTCAATCACCAAAAGCAAATGTAGGTGCTCTTGTTAATCAAGCAACTAGCACGCAGATTGAAAATGTAGCGATTGAGGGCAGCATTACAGCTCCTTATAATGTTGCTGGATTGGTTTATTCAGCACAATCGAATACAAATATCCGTAATGTAGATCTTAACATGAAAATCACTACAACAGCGACTGATACAGAAATGAAATCGGGTGGTCTTGTAGGACAAATTGGTAACAGTAACATTCAAAAAGTACATGCAAATGTCATGATTGATACTAAAGTAAAAGCAGCACAAGACTTTGGTGGAGTTCTAGGTATTGCTACAAACAATGTGAATGTATCAGATGTCTATGTCGAAGGAGCATTGGAAAATAAAGGTGGTGGCCGAGTTGGAGCGATTAGTGGAAGTGCAGGTCGTGCAGTCTTTAATCGAATCGTATCGGCAATTCCTGTAACAAATGGTTCTACTTTAAATGGATCGGGCGATGGTATCAATGCAACAGAGATTTATGGCGTTGAAGGGAAATCGACTGCCAATGTTAAGTCTGGAAAAGTAAATTTAATTTCTCCAGAAGCCGCAGCAGAAAAAGTGAACGAAATGGGAATAACAGCTACTTTATCTGATAAAGAAACTTTGGTTGGGCAAAGTTCTAAAATGATCGATTATAGTAACTTACCTCATTATGAATCGGCACGAGAGATGGCTTATCGTAATACCGAAAAACTTTTACCGTTTTATAATCGTGAGTATATTGTGAAGCAAGGGAATAAGATTGATACATCAAGTAAGTTGTATACAACAAAACTAGTGTCGATTGTCCCAATGAAAGATAATGAAGTCATTGCTAACCTTTATAAAAATAAGGAAGGAATCAATCGTTTGCTTTTAAACTATGCAGACGGTACAGTAGAATACTTAGATATTACTCCAGGTTCAGCTTTTGCAGCTAATACGATTCAAGAATATGGAATCAATGGAACTGAATTGCTCTATACACCAGAACAATTTATAATATCCCCAGCAGAAGTTATTGAAACAGCAATGAAACGAGTAGAGGGATTAACGTATTTCTCAGATGATGTTTGGAAAGTAACTCAAGGTCATCCAGAAAGAGTGTCTGATAGTCCAAGTCTTGAACCACTTGAAAAATATCAAAATGATATTTTAGAAGTACTATATTTAAAAGATGTCTTTAAGAAAGTGAATGACCGTGCACAAGATATTTTTGAAGCAGCACTTTCTCAAAGTGTAGCTGGAGATTTTACTTCAATACCGTTAAAAGAACAGATGAAGGATTATATGAAAAAGAATGCTGTTGCAATTCTTGTAGGAGCAAGTTACCTCAATCGACTCTATAATATTCAATTTGACGAGATGAATGTTGGAGAATTGGTAACTTTCTATCAAAATTTCTTCGGTACGCAAGTAAATAGTTTAGAATGGCTAGCAAATCTTGGCCGTATGGGAAATGATGCACTCGATATTAAGAATAATCCGGTAACGTATACAAAATGGATTGCCCCAGTATCTGGATATGAGAATCTTCGTGATTATCTAAGTGCTTATCGTACACGTTTTACGAAGCTTAATGAAAATGATTGGTTTAAGTCTGCGACAAAAGCGTATATCGTAGAAGTACAATCAAAAGAAGTACCAAATCAAATGTATCAAGTATACGACCAGCTTAATCGTATAGATCATCCTCGTATGATTTTGCCACTCTTAAACTTGACATCTGAAGGAATTTATATCATGAGTAATATGACAACTTTATCTTTTGGTATGTATGATCGTTATATGGATATGTCGCTTAAAGAAACGAATCCTGATAAATATGCAAGTGAATTAAAACGTGTCAACAATCTGGTGGATTATTTTGCTAAAATACAAGGAGATCATTTTGATTTCTGGTATCGAATGGCTAGACCAGAAGTTAAAGCACTTATGTATAGTAGAAGTAATATGCCAATTCCGTCATGGGACGGTTACTCTATTCCTCGATTCGATAACAAGCCAGCTTATTGGATGCCGAAGTTTGGAGAAGGAGCATCAAGCCGTATGACAGACTTCTTTGCACCAATTGGTAAACACTATATGCCAAACGGTGTTGGTGCATATGCAACCGGTAGCTTAGTTCACTATGTAATTGATAATATGCTTAGCCAGTATGGTCAATCTGTCTTCACTCATGAAATGACTCATAATATGGATGGGACGGTTTATCTTGGTGGATATGGGCGTAGAGAATTCTTTGGTGCAGAAGTTTATGCTCAAGGACTTCTACAATCGACAACATCAGCAACTAATCCGATTTTTGCACTCAATACAAATATAGACTTCTCTATTGCAGAAGATGGAAAATATGCAAACAATCGTGTTCATAACTTATCACCAGAACGTTTCCAAACCCAAGCAGACTTGAAAGAATACCTTCAAGGTCGTATGGATGTGATTTATACTCTTGAAGCTTTGGAAGGAAATGCTTTAGTGAAATTAGCCAAAGAAGACCAAGCATTGTTCTATAAGAAAATTGAACGTATCAATGACATCGGGGAGTCGAGAATCCGTCAACTAAGTGTAGAAGATTTAGAATCTCTCACTTTAGAAAGTGTTGATAATTTGGTAGAAAATGATATTCTGCTTGGTGTTCATGGACTTCATGGTAATAAAGAGAAGATTAGTAAAAATGGTTATGACATCGAACATTTATTTGCTGCGAACTATAGTGGTTTGACGAATCCAAATGGATCTTCAGATACTTTGAGTATTAAACGTTTGAGTAACGAATTACTAGCTGAAACAGGTTATGAAGGCTTTGTTGCTTATTTATCGAATCAATACCGTGCTGAAGCTCGAGCTGCAGGTAAAGTATTTAATGATGAGTATATTCTTAAGAAAATTACCAATGATGAGTTTTCAAATTTCCATGACTTTAAAAAAGCAATGTACAAACGTCGTCTAGATAAAGTTAATCAGCTGAAACCAGTTACCTTTACGTATAATCAGAAAACTTATACAGCAGATGAAGCAACATTAAATAAATTGATAAATGATGCTATTCAAGCGGATTTGGTCGCATTAAAGGCTCAGAAAGCAACACCAAATCTACTTGCACTTAAAGAAGCGATTTTCAAAGCGTATCTTTTAGATACGAATGACTTTAGAGATTCGATTTATCAAAACTCTAATTAAGTCAGTGAATTTTTGCAAAATAGATAAGTTAAAATATGGCTCTATGTCAAATAGGGTTGATAGCTCATAAAGATAGTGATTTAACAGATGTTAAGTCACTATCTTTTTATTTTAAGTCACAATGATGTACGGCCTCTACAATATGAAAAGAAGCAATACTGATACGTGCGTTAGGAAATACATGCTGAGATAACTGAATATAAGGTAAAATATATCAATCATGATAGTTTTAGTAGAGTTTTATATGAAATTAGGGTTGCTAGATTATGCCATCAACCCTAAAAATATATAATCATTAAATATCCTATGAGATGCTTTTTTGTATCACTGGTTAACTTAATTCAATAATTTACTATAGTTGAGATTTTAATAGTTATTTATTGGCAACCAAAAAAGAATTTGGTAATATAAAACTAACCAAAAGAGAATAACTTAGAAAAAGACACTTATTTATGAACAATAGAATAGCAGAATTTAGAAAATTATTAGGTTTATCACAGCACAGACTTGCAAAATTAGTAGGACTAAAAAGGCACTCGATAATGTCATATGAAAATAAAACAAAAATACCAAACATAAAAGTAGCTTATGAAATTAGTAAAATTTTAAATAAAGATATTAAGGAAGTGTTTATTTTTGAATAAAAATTTTAGGAGATGTGTTGAAAAGAAAATGTTTATTTTAAAATATAAATCTACAATAGGAGTATTTTTTGCAACTTTGATTTTTGTTTTTTTAAAACGTTTGATGCTTATAGATTCTTTTGCAATCACTTTTTTTACATTTTTATTTGAACTTTTTTTTAATTCTAAAAAAAAATAGCATAAGATGCATAATGAATATTTAGTTGATACGTAATATTAAGTGAGATTATTGCTTTAATAATAAATTATATAATTAAGTTAGCCACCTCAGGTAAATCATAAGGACATACATAGTTAAATAATTTACGTGGATAACGATTTATTCATTGTTCAACAGCCGTTACTTCGTTAGGAGTAACGGTTGTTGTGCCTTTTGGGAACCATCGTCTAATCAATCGATTTGCATTTTCGTTACTACCTCGTTCATAAGAAGAGAATGGATGTGCATCATAAATAGGACAAGTGATGGCTTCGTCTAATCTTAAAAATTCAGAACCATTATCAGCTGTTAAAGACCGGATTAAATAGTCTTGTTGAATAGACGTCAAAGCGGTGTTCACACTTTGAGCCGTTTTATCAAGAATCAGACGAATGATTTCATAGCGTGTTTTTCTGTCTGTTAATGTCAATAATTGTTGTCCACGTTTCTTGTTTAAAATCACTAAATCTATTTCAAAATGCCCAATTTCTTTTCTCTCATTAATGTTTTGTGGTCGCTATTCGATAGAGAGGGCATTAGTCTTTCTTGGTGGTCGTTTTTCAGTTGATATTATCGGTTTATGTTTTCTAGGATAAAGTAAATATTTACGCAAAATACCTGTAATCCATCCTTTGTATACCCATGTGTAAATCGTTGTACAAGAGGGCATATCAGGTAGTTGACTAATCATTTCAGGGGAATATTTATCCATGATTTTTTCTCTGATGAGGGCTTCTTTTTCTACCGTCCACGTATCTGTTCTACCTATGGCTAAACGCAAACGATGATAATTGTTTTGTGCCGTTTGTGTTATAGTATTCTTGCATCTCTTGGTATCCTTTTTTTGTTGTTACTAAAAGTATATCCTATGAGATACTTTTTTTGTACTACTGGCTAACTTAATTATATAATTTACTAAATAAATATTATTGTTAAATGTTGTATTTTTCTTATTATATTTATGTTATAATAATATAATTAAATCTATGCTTTTTAAGATGAACAAATTTTAAGAAGAAAGGTAACAAGGAGTACTATGAAATAAAAATAATTGTTGTAGAGGTAGTAGAAGTAAAACATCGGAAAGGAGATTATTATGTTTCGTCAAAAAAAATATCGATATTACAATGTTTCACAAACGAAACAACGTTTTACGATTAAAAAATTTAAATTTGGAGTTACGTCTGTACTGCTGGGACTTACTTTTTTAGGTGTCGGAGGATATCAAGTACTCGCGAATGAAAGCGATTCAAAAGTGGAAGCGACACAAAGTAATACATCACCGAATACCACAAGTGTAAATAGTGAAGAATTGCTTAGTACGACTTCAATGACAGAAGAACGAAAACAAGAGACAGACCAAGAATCAGTATTAAACACGGAGAAAATAAATTCATCACTTACTACTTATTCTACAATAGGGTCAGAAGAGTATAATCCTAGACTTTTATTATTATCAAATGGAGTACCATCTGATAATGTTCATTCTCTTGGAGGTGGTGTCGATGTTACACCTTTAGAAGCTAAAAATTTAGGCGATGGCTTTGTTGAATATTCTTATCAAGTTTCTGTTCAAGCGATTGTTAGTAGTGATCATATTCAAACGTCAGGTACTGTTCATGTTGCTCTACCTGGATTTGGACAAGATGTTAAATTTACTCAAATTGGTACCTATGATGGAGAGTTATTAAAAGATAATGCAGAGTTTAGTCCGTTTGAGTTATTACATGCGCGAATGACTGCATCAAAAAACGTTGAGGTTCCATTGGGTATTACCCATTCGATTGAAGCATTTAATAAAACTCAAGAAGAACGGCACGCACAACGCGAAGCAAATAATTATGATTACATCACAGGTTCTTCGCTTGCATTTAATGAGGAAATAGAGTTGCGTAAAGCAAAAGGGATGTTGGATTTGCCAAACGCTGTAATCTTTACTGGGTATACTCAAAGTGGTTTTAATCCAGCGGTTGATGTGTTTGATGATAAAGATAGTTCAAATCCAGCAAAAACTATTGAAGAAAATATTGCTAAATATGAAAATCTGCCGAATACCATCAAGAACTATGTTTTTTCTACATACAGTGGTGGTCATCCGATGGCAGTTAAAGTAAGTTTCAAAGTGAAAGAAGAGCAAGCATTAAAGACACCAAATTTACCATTATGGTCTGCATTAGCGTGGCGAGCATTTAATGAAGGTGGGATTGCATCGTATAAAACTGAGGCTCAAAATCTATATGATTTTGATAATGGAGCAAAAGCTGCAGCATTTGTAGCAAATCCTGAAACGATTAAAGATAATCAATTTGATAAGCATGGACTTTATGGAGCAGATACTGGTGTAACAGCTTACACTGGTGATTGGCGTCTTATTGGAACCGATATTACAAAAGCAAATTTTAACTATGTGTCTAACTTTAACCTTACAAGCAATCTAGCAGTAACCTATTTTGCTCCGCGGACAGAGGATGTAAGAGATATAGCTGTTGTACGCTATGAAACAAAGCCAGATACACAACCACAAGATATTCAACCGAATCCAGACTCAGTTAGCCCTGTAGAGTCTCAGCCGACTGATAATATTCACACACTTGGTGGGGGTGTTGATGTTACACCTCTTGAAGCGAGGGATTTAGGTGACGGCTTTGTTGAATATTCTTATCAAATATCTGTTCAAGCTGTTCAAAGTAGTGACCATATCCAAACGGCAAACACCCTTCATGTTGCACTACCTGGAATTGGGCAAGATGTCACATTTACTCAAATTGGAACTTACAATAAAGATGATCTAGGAATAGATGAGTATGACAAGGATAAATTACGTGAAAGACGTTTGAAAGCTTCAAAAGATGTAGAAGTGCCATTAGGTGTTACGACTTCTATGGCAGAGTTTGAAAAAACACAGGAAGAGAGACTAGCTTTATTAAAAGCAAATAATAAAGAAAATTATTTCCAATATACTTCTTTAGCATGGAATGAAGAAATAGAATTACGTAAGGCTCGAGGTTTGGATACATTGCCAAACGCTATTGTCTTTGCAGGTCTTTCAAAAAATGAATACAATGCAGAAGCCGATAGTCCTAGAGATTATGATAATATTCTAGAATTAGGGACAATCGAGGAACAAATTGAAAAATATGGCGATAGACCAAATATGATAAAAAACTATCTGCTTTCTGCAGAAGGTATAGGTCATCCTTTAGCGTTGAGAATTAGTTTTAAAGTATCTAAGGAGCAAGCTTTAAAAATACGGAATTTACCATTATGGGCTTCAATTGCTTGGCGTTCATTCGCTGAAGGATATATTGGTAGTTATGATAATGGATCACAAAGTCTGTATGATTATCCTGGTGGTAGAATGTCAGCGCAATTTATTTCTTATCCAGAACATATTCATAAAGAACAGTTTGATAAGAATGGACTTTATGGTACGACTGCTGGTGTGACCCGTTATACGGGAGATTGGCGTTTTATTGGTAATGATGTGTCACAAAGTTCGTTTAACTATGCGGCTATTTATAATTTAAGAAGTAATCTTGCTGTGACTTATTTTGCTCCGATTGATGAAGATTTAAGAGATATTGCTGTTGTGCGTTTTGAAGAACAGTCGGAAACCACAGAAGAACCAAATGAAAAGGTGGAAAAACCGACGGAGGATCAGACAGAAACGCCAACGCCAAATGAAACACCTAACGAACCAGTAAAACCAGGTGAAAAGATAGAGCAACCAAAGAATCCAACAGGTAAAACAACATCTAGTGAAGCATTGCCACCAAAACAACCAATGGAACAAAAAGTAGCTCAGTTATTACCAAAAACGGGTGAAACAGAAAATCGATTCTTTAGTGTTGCGATGTTAGCCATTGTGTCTTCAATTAGTTTACTATTTGGAACTAAGAAAAAACAAAATTAGATTTTAAGAAAAATATAATATATCTATAATTACGGGATATTATTATATAAGTTAGCAAAAAATCTAATAATATAGAACTGATTTTAGGTGGTGAATGGCATTAGCCATTCACTGCCTTTTTCTTGTTCTTTAACTCCGTCGAGAATAGAGTTGTAGAATCAAGATGCATAGTCTATAAAATGGCTCTTCGTCAAATTGTGTTGGTGGAGAGAAATAGTGAGTATGTTGGTAGTGAATGGCATTAACCATTCACTACCTTTTTCACATTCTTTTTCTGCCACTGAGAATGGTGTTGTATGATTAAAAT
>NZ_WNJX01000028.1:0-23899 GCF_010892375.1 Granulicatella sp. zg-84
TATCGTATCTAGCAAAGTAGTCTAATAGCGTGCTGGATTTACGGTCGTGTACAACGTCAATCAGTTGATGAGTCAGTGCATCACAATAGATAAAACTCATGGCACTATCAGAAGATTTTACTGACTTAAATTCATCAAAGCATAGATGATGAGGTAATTGTGTGTTGTGATTTACTTTTAAAGTAGAGGCGACTTTATCAACAATACGTCTGACCGTATGTACAGATACATTGTGTTGTTTAGCGATGTAGGTTTCTGAAATGGTTTCTGTTAAAGTGTCCATTATCTTTTGTTTTAAACGGTTTGTGATAAAACAATGCTTATCCACAATAGGTGTTTCAGCTGTAAATGATGATTGACAGGATTTACAATAAAAACGTTGTTTAGTGAGTGATAAATAGGCGTTTAGTCCTGAAATTTGGCATAAAGACAGTTGTGATTGACGTGTCCCATTTTTTACAATGCCATTGGTTGCGTGACAATTTGGGCAACAATCTGGTGTATAGGTTAATTTACCGTATAAGACTAATGATTTTTTATGTCGAATGTCACACTCTGATACGTTTTCATGATCAAATGTGATGTTTTTATCCTTTAATTGTAGTAAGATTTCTGTTATATTAGACACAGGCAATTTCTCCTTATTATTTGGTCGTACTTTTAATTTAAGAGAAAATTGCCTTTTTGTCTACATAAAATTAGGGTTGTTGGCTTATGCCATCAACCCTAAAAATTATACAGCCTGATTTCATGAATATTGATTCTATAATAAATCGTGTTGGTGTTCAAAAATTAAGTAACTTTATCAATCGATAACGATTTATCCAGTGTTCAATAGCCGTTATTTCGTTAGGAGTAGCAGTTGTTGTGCCTTTTGAGCATAGTATTCTTTAGTGCCGCCATGAAAAGATAAATCGATGAGTCCATGTTTAATTTCGTTATTGATGGTTTGGTAATTTTTATCTAATAATCTATCGATTTCTCGGTTACTTTTACCTTCTTTTTTCCATTTTTCGATGAAGTAACGTTCTTTTTCTGTTATATGCTTGCCTTTTGTGTTATAGTATTCTTGCATCTCTTGGTATCCTTTTTTTGTGATTATGAAAAGTATATCCTATGAGATGCTTTTTTTGTATCACTGGCTAACTTAATTCTATAATTTACTCCTCAAATTTACCACGACATACATATTTACAAGTAACTTAAAAAATGCTACAATAATACGAAGTGGGCGACCACATATTCAGAGTATTCCGCTATATGAAAATGTCGTATATGAATATTCGCAGAAGAAGGAGAAAAAGAGATGAGTCAACTAATCGAAAAGATTACACAAGAACAATTACGTACAGATATTCCTGATTTCCGTCCTGGAGATACAGTGCGTGTACACGCTAAAGTTGTTGAGGGAACTCGTGAACGTATCCAGTTATTTGAAGGTGTTGTTATTAAACGCCGTGGTGCTGGTATCAGTGAAACTTATACAGTACGTAAAATCTCTAACGGTGTTGGTGTGGAACGTACATTCCCATTACATACACCACGTGTAGCAAAAATTGAAGTAGTTCGTCATGGTAAAGTACGTCGTGCGAAATTATACTACTTACGTGCGTTACACGGAAAAGCAGCTCGTATTGCAGAGCGTCGTCGTTAATAGACAGTCTATCTCGCCCATACGGGCGAGATTTTTTAATATGTTATTAAACTAAAATAGATGATATATATTTGTTTTATCGAATGGTAACAGCATTTGATAAAAAGTTAAATGATAAATAAGGAGAAAATATGTTTAAAATTGGGAACATTGATATTGTAAATCCCGTTGTCGTTGCGCCAATGGCAGGTATTAGTAACGCTGCTTTTCGTGTCACAGTTAAAGAAATGGGAGCAGGGTTAGTAGTATGCGAAATGATTAGTGATAAAGGCATTCAATTCAGAAATGAAAAGACATTAAGTATGCTGCATATTGAGCCTCAAGAGTATCCTTTAAGTGTACAAATTATGGGAGGAAGTAAAGAAACCTTGGTGGAGGCTGCCAAGTATGTGGAGGAGCATACGCAAGCGGCGATTATTGACATCAATATGGGATGCCCGGTAAATAAGGTGATTAAGGCGGAGGCTGGCGCTAAGTGGTTGTTGGATCCGAATAAAGTATATGAAATGGTTGCGTCTGTTGTAGATGCGGTCAAAGTGCCTGTTACGGTGAAAATGCGTACAGGTTGGGACAGCGAGCATTTGTATGCTGTTGAGAATGCTCTGGCAGCAGAGCGTGCGGGTGCGAGCATGGTAGCGATGCATGGACGTACACGTGTACAAATGTACGAGGGATATGCTGATTGGACAATTTTAAAGGACGTAAAACAAGCGTTAAAAACGATTCCTCTAGTTGGAAATGGCGATGTGAAAACACCAGAGGATGCTAAACGTATGTTAGATGAAACGGGTGTTGACGGAGTGATGATTGGAAGAGCAGCGCTAGGAAATCCGTGGATGATTAAACAAACCGTGCATTATTTAGAAACAGGAGAATTATTACCGCCTCATACACCTAGAGAGAAGATTGATATTGCAAAGGTGCATTTACAACGTTTGGTTGATTTAAAAGGGGAAGTGGTTGCGTCAAGAGAGTTTAGACAACATGCGAATTACTATTTAAAAGGGATTCCGCGTGCTTCCAAGACGAAAAATTTAATCAATCAAGCAACAACGCAACAAGAAATGATTGATTTGATGGATGCTTTTATTGAAGAAGTTGAAGAAAGAAGTTTAAAAATAGAGATTTAATAGTGAAAGAACACGTTCTATGTGTTATGATAGACACGAAGAATGAAAAGAATTGGAGTGAAACAAGTGTCAGAAGATGTGAAAATGGAATTGAACGACCAGTTACTCGTACGTCGTGAAAAAATGCAAAAATTAGCAGAAACAAATGTGAATCCATTTGCTAGTGGTTTTGAGCGTCATCATTTAGCAGCTGATTTACAAGTGGAATTTGAAGAATTTACAAAAGAGGATATTGCTGAAAAAGAGCCTGTTACTGTGCAAATTGCAGGTCGTTTAATGACAAAACGTGGAAAAGGGAAAGCGGGTTTTGCGCATTTACAAGATCAATCTGGACGTATTCAAATTTATGTGCGTCAAGATCAAGTTGGTGAAGTACAATACGAAATTTTTAAAGTGGCTGATTTAGGTGATATTGTTGGTGTTGTTGGGACAATCATGAAAACGGATATGGGTGAATTGACAGTTCGTGCCAAAGAGTTTGTTCACTTGACAAAAGCATTGCGTCCTCTACCTGATAAATACCACGGTTTAACGAATGTTGAACAAAAATATCGTCAACGTTATTTAGATTTAATTAGTAATGATGAAAGTCGTCAACGTTTTATTTTACGTTCACGTATCGTAAGTGAAATTCGTCGTTATATGGATGATGCAGGTTATTTAGAAGTCGAAACACCAGTGTTACATACTTTAGCAGGTGGTGCGACAGCTCGTCCATTTATCACACACCATAATGCGTTGGATATGGAATTGTATTTACGTATTGCCACAGAATTACATCTAAAACGTCTTGTGGTTGGGGGTATGGAGAAAGTTTATGAAATTGGACGTGTGTTCCGTAATGAAGGGATTGATACGACACACAACCCAGAATTTACGTCAATGGAAGTGTATACAGCGTATACAATGTACACAGATGTGATGGATTTAACGGAAAACTTATTGCGTCATGTTACAAAACGTGTACTAGGTACAGCGGTATTACAATATAATGGTCAAGAGATTGATTTGGAAACACCTTGGAAACGAGTGCATATGGTTGATTTAATCAAAGAGCAAACGGGTGTTGATTTCTGGCAAGAAATGACATTTGAAGAAGCAAAAGCAGTAGCTGAAAAACATCATGTAAAATTAAATGATCATGATACAACGGTAGGACATATTATCAATGCGTTCTTTGAAGAGTTTGGAGAGGGAGTATGTATCCAACCAACGTTTGTATATGGGCATCCTGTGGAAGTATCTCCTTTAGCACGTAAAAATGAAGAAGATCCACGTTTTACAGATCGCTTTGAATTATTCATTGTGACAAAAGAATATGCTAATGCCTTTACAGAATTAACAGACCCAATCGACCAACGTGAACGTTTTGAAGCACAAATGGTAGAAAAAGATAAAGGAAATGATGAAGCGCATCCGATTGATGAAGACTTTATCGAAGCGTTAGAATATGGCATGCCGCCAACTGGAGGATTAGGTATCGGTATTGATAGATTTACAATGCTATTAACGGATGCTCAATCTATTCGTGATGTCTTGTTGTTCCCTACAATGCGACAATTATAATAAAAAAGAATCGTTTTTCGCAAAAACGGTTCTCAGACTGTTGACAAAGTAAGAGTGTCAACAGTCTTTTTTCGTATCAGACGTTAAGTTATACGGCTTACCAAAATATTTCTCTTCCCTATGTTGTGCGGTAAAGGAGCTGTTCATACGTCACTATCTTTTTATTTTAAGTCACAAAGTGATGTACGGCTCACCGAAATGTACACGATACATTGTGCTGTTTAGCGATGTAGGTTTCTGAAATGGTTTCTGTTAAAGTGTCTATTATCTTTTGTTTTAAACGGTTCGTAATAAAACAATGCTTATCTACATGGGGGTTTCGCTGTAAATGATGATTGACAGGTTTTACAATAAAAACGTTGTTTAGTGAGTGATAAATAGGCATTTGGTCCTGAAATTTGGCATAAAGACAGTCGCGATTGACGTGTCCCATTTTTTACAATGCCATTGGTTGCGTGACAATTTGGGCAACAATCTGGTGTGTAGGTTGATTTACCGTATAAGACTAATGATTTTTTATGTTGAATAATACATTCTGATATATTTTTATGATCAAATGTGATGTTTTTATCCTTTAATTGTAGTAAGATTTCTGTTATATTAGACATAGGCAATTTCTCTTTATTATTTGGTCGTACTTTTAATTTAAGAGAAAATTGCCTTTTTGTCTACATAAAATTAGGGTTGGTGGCTTATGCCATCAACCCTAAAAATTATACAACCAAACTTTTATCCCCCACATGAGTTTCTAACAGCAGTCAGAACAATTCGTTGTGCAATGTTCAACGTTGAACTGTTTTATGTATTGGATTTTTACAATAATGCTTATTCAATGATGCAAATGTGTTTTCAAAAATAGCCGAATAAAGATAAAGAATGGTGTGAAAGATTGATTTTTGTCTTTGGAAAACGGTTATATATCAATTTGTGGTATAAAAGGGTTTAAATATTACAAAAAAAATGATATGATGTACTAGTTAAAGTGTCGATATTGGCATGTGAAATGACATCATAGATATAAGAATTTATAAGGAGATAAGAAACCGTGGCGAATTTGTTGAAAAAATTAGTTGAAAATGAAAAACGTGAGTTGAAACGTCTAGAAAAAATTGCAGATAAAGTATTTAGTTATGCTGATGAAATGGAAGCAAAAACAGACGAAGAGTTGCGTCAAAAAACAGAAGAATTTAAAGAGCGTTACGCAAAAGGGGAAGATTTAGATAAAATGCTTCCTGAAGCATTTGCCGTTGTTCGTGAAGCAGCTAGACGTGTTTTAGGTTTGTACCCATATAAAGTACAGGTTATGGGTGGTGTAACATTGCATGAAGGTAATATTGCGGAAATGAAAACAGGTGAAGGTAAAACATTGACAGCGACAATGCCGGTATATTTGAATGCCATTTCTGGTTTAGGGGTTCACGTTGTGACAGTTAATGAATACTTATCTGGACGTGATGCAAAAGAAATGGGTGAATTATACGAGTTTTTAGGTCTAACTGTTGGGTTAAACTTGAACAGTAAAACACCTGCTGAAAAACGTGAAGCGTATGCGTGTGATATTACATATAGTACAAACAATGAATTAGGATTCGACTACTTACGTGATAACATGGTTACGGAAAAAGCAAACATGGTACAACGCCCATTGAACTATGCGATTGTCGATGAAGTAGACTCAATCTTAATTGACGAAGCTCGCACGCCATTGATTATTTCTGGTGAAGCCGAAAAATCAAATGCTTTGTATTTAAGAGCAGACTTTTTTGTAAAAGGATTAAAAGAAGAAGAGCACTATACGATTGATTTGCCAACAAAAACGATTGTGCTAACAGATGAAGGTATTGAGCGCGCTGAGCGTGTATTCCATTTGGAAAACTTATATGATGTGTCAAATACATTGTTGGTGCATCACATTGACCAATCTTTACGTGCGAACTACATCATGTCATTAGATATTGATTATGTGGTAGACAATGACGAAGTAAAAATCGTTGACCCATTTACTGGTCGTGTTATGGATGGTCGTCGTTACTCTGACGGATTACACCAAGCAATTGAAGCTAAAGAGGGTGTAACGATTCAAAATGAATCAAAAACAATGGCAACTATTACATTCCAAAATTACTTCCGTATGTATAAAAAATTAGCCGGCTGTACGGGTACTGCGAAAACGGAAGAAGAGGAATTACGTGAAATTTATAATATGCAAGTTGTATGTATTCCAACAAACAAACCGATTGCACGTATTGATTCACCAGATTTGTTATATCCAACATTACATACAAAATTTAAAGCTGTTGTAAAAGATATTAAAGAACGTCATGAAAAAGGGCAACCAATCTTGGTTGGTACAGTAGCCGTTGAAACATCAGAATTATTATCTAATTTATTGGTTGCTGAGGGTATTCCTCATGAAGTGTTAAATGCGAAAAACCATGCTAAAGAAGCTGAGATTATTACAAGTGCAGGGCAACGTGGTGCTGTAACGATTGCGACAAACATGGCAGGACGTGGAACGGACATTAAGTTAGGTAAAGGTGTTAAAGAATTGGGTGGTTTATGCGTGATTGGGACAGAGCGTCATGAGTCACGTCGTATTGATAATCAGTTACGTGGACGTTCAGGTCGTCAAGGGGACGTTGGTGCTAGCCAATTCTACTTGTCGTTTGAAGATGATTTGTTGAAACGTTTTGGTAGCGATAGAATGCGTGAAGTGTTAGTAAACATGACGAAATCAGCTGGTGAAGATGAAGACATGTCTATTCAAAGTAAAATGTTCTCTCGTCAAGTTGAGTCAGCACAACGTCGTGTTGAAGGGAATAACTATGATTCACGTAAGAGTGTTTTGGAGTATGACGATGTTATGCGTGAACAACGTGAAATTATGTATTCTCAACGTCAACAAGTGATTGATGAAACAGAGAGTTTATCTGATGTTGTGAAAGGTATGATTCAAAATACAATTCATCACGAGGTAGAAGCTCGTACAAGTGCAGATAAAAAAGATTGGGATTTAGACGGTATCTTAATGTTTGCAGGAAATGTTCTTGTTCATCCTGATACAATCACATTATCTGATTTAGAGGGTAAAACAGCCGCAGAAATTGAAGCGTACTTAAATGAACGTGCCATGACTGTTTATCAAGAAAAAGTAGATCAACTACAATCTCCAGAATATTTATTACAATTTGAAAAACTTGTCATTTTACGTGTTGTTGACCAAGAATGGACAAGCCATATTGATGAAATGGATCATTTACGTCAAGGTGTTGGTTTACGTTCATACGCACAAACAAATCCGTTAACAGAATACCAAAATGAAGGTTTTGAAAGATTTAATGCGATGATTAAAACTATTGAGTTTGAAACAACACGCATTATCTTGAAATCAAATTTAAGAGCAAGTGTATAATGACAAAACCAAACAAGGCTATTAGCCTTGTTTGGTTTCGTTATAAATTAGAGTAAGGAAGAAAATATGGAACTAGTAGAAATCAAGCAGTTTATTGAAAAAGCCAATAATCAATTAGTAACATTTGGGCACTCTCTTTGACTTAGAACGGTTAGAAGTTGATATTGCCGACTATGAGCATCAAATGTTGGCGCCTGATTTTTGGGACGATAATGAAAAGGCTAAAAAAATAATTGATAGTTTAAATCAAAAAAAGCAAGCCTATGATACATATCATCGACTATATCAACACTATCAAGATGTTGTTGATTTGTATGATTTAGTGAAAATGGAACCAGATGAGTTGTACGAGCAGGAGCTACAAGAGCAAGTGCGTCAATTACAAGAGGAACTCATGGCGTATGAGTTACAAATGCTTTTAGATGGCGAGCATGATAAGCGTAATGCCATTCTTGAAATTCATCCCGGTGCAGGCGGAACAGAGTCACAAGACTGGGGAAGTATGCTATTACGTATGTATACACGTTGGGCAGATAAGAAAGGATTTCAAGTGGAAACATTGGATTATCAAGACGGTGAGGAAGCTGGTATTAAAAGTGTGTCTTTATTGATTAAAGGAATAAATGCCTATGGTTATTTAAAAGCCGAAAAAGGTGTGCATCGTTTAGTGCGTATTTCACCGTTTGATGCTGCCAAAAAACGCCATACGTCGTTTGCCTCGGTCGATGTGATGCCTGAGATTGATGATGATGTGGAAGTAGAGATTAGTACTGAAGATTTACGCATTGATACATATAGAGCCAGTGGTGCAGGTGGTCAGCACGTTAATAAAACGTCTTCTGCTATACGTATTACTCATATTCCAACAGGTATTGTTGTGCAGAGTCAATCACAACGTTCCCAATTTCAAAATAAAGACCAAGCGATGAGAATGTTAAAAGCGAAATTATATCAATTAGAGGAAGAAAAGCGTCTTGCTGAGTTAGATACTATTCGTGGAGAGCAAAAAGAGATCGGATGGGGGTCACAAATTCGTTCGTATGTGTTTCATCCTTATTCAATGGTGAAAGATCATCGTACGAATTTTTCAGTGGGGCAAACACAAGCTGTTATGGACGGTGATTTAGATGCGTTTATTGATGCGTATTTGAAGTTGAGTTTGCAAGAGCCGAGTGAAATGGAGTAAATGTTTCTATTTTTGACATTGGAAAAATAGTAAAAAGACTTGGAAGTAATCTGTTCAAGTCTTTTTGATTTTCTAGTAGATTATTGCTCGTATTTTTGTTTATATTGTCTGTTTTTTGTCTTTTTTAACAAGTAATGTTCGTTTATTTTCTTTAAATCGTGTTTTTCGTAATATAAATGTAACTTAAATAACATTAAATCCAATTATAAAGTATGGTATAATACTCAAGCGCTCGATAGAGACAATTTGTAAGTGGGTGAATAAAATGATTGAAATGAGAAATGTTAGCAAGCGTTACCCGAACGGCGTGACAGCGATTAGTGATTTGTCTGTCAATATAAATCCTGGAGAGTTTGTATATATTGTAGGACCTAGTGGCGCAGGAAAATCAACATTCATTAAGATGATGTATTGTGATGAACGTTTAACGTCAGGCGATATTAAGGTGGGTAAATTTGATTTAAGTACCATTAAACAAAGAGAGTTACCACATTTAAGACGTTATGTTGGAGTTGTTTTCCAAGATTTTAAATTATTAGAGAAAAAAACGGTGTATGAAAATATTGCGTATGCTATGGAAGTTATTGGAAAACGTCCGAGTGTCATTCGTAAACGTGTTTTAGAAGTGCTTGATTTAGTAGGGTTAAAGCATAAAGTAAGAATGTTTCCAAATGAATTATCTGGAGGAGAGCAACAACGTATTGCGATTGCACGTGCGATTGCGAATATGCCGGGTGTTCTTATTGCCGATGAGCCAACAGGGAACTTAGATCCGGATACAGCGTTAGAAATTATGAACATTTTAGAGCGTATTAGTGCAAATGGTACAACGGTTATCATGGCAACGCACAGTCGTTCTATTGTGAATAATATTAAACATCGTGTATTAGCAATCGAAAACGGACGTCTTGTTCGTGACGAACAGGAAGGAGAATACGGATACGATGATTAGAATGTTTTTTAGACATATAAAAGAAGCGTTGCAAAGTGTTAGTCGTAACTTTGTGAGAAGTTTATTGTCAATTATTACAGTAGGTTTAACATTACTTTTAGTAGGTATTTTTGCTTCTGTTTTGTTAAATGTAAGTGATATGGCGCAAGATGCAACGAATTCATTAGAAGTAAAAGTATTCGTAGACTTAGCTGCGACAAAGGAAGATGAACAAGCGCTTGAAAGACAATTAAAAGCTGTACCGCATGTTCAAACGGTTATTTATTCTAGTAAAGATGAACAACTTTCTGAAATTATCCAAAAATATCCTTCTTTTTCATTGTTTAAAGAGGATTCCAATCCTTTAAGAGATGCGTATATTGTTATGGTTGACCAATCGTCAAATATTAAAGATGTGACCAATAAAATTCGAGAGCTGAAATATGTGTACAAGGCAAATGACGGTGGCGAAATCACAGAAGTGCTTGTAGCCTTTTCAAAAGGTATGCAATTTTGGGGTGGTATTTTGATTGTCAGTCTTGTGCTGATTGCTGTGATGTTAATTATGAATACCATTCGTGCAACAATTTTATCACGTCAAACGGAAATTGAAATTATGCGTCTAGTTGGAGCGACTAAATGGTTTATTCGTTGGCCGTTCTTATTAGAGGGAGCATTTATTGGATTATTAGGTAGTGTTTTACCAGTGGGGTTAATTTATCTAGGTTATACAACGCTATATGCGATTATTGAACCGCAGTTAATTACAACACATTATAGTTTATTACCACCAAATCCGTATGCTTTATATTTAGCGGCAGGTCTAGCTGCATTAGGTATTTTAATTGGTGCTTTCGGATCTATTGTATCCATTCGCAGATTCTTGAAAAAATAATATATGGAACCCCCCACTCATGTTGATAGGTTCAACATGAGTGGGGGTTGTGTTTTATCCACGTTTAACACTAAGAATAGTTGTGTATAGTGTTATAAAGGCTTATCCATTTTTATATACAAAATGGTGATTGGTGGATTTTATTCACTAGTACGATTTATGATAGATGCGTTTTTCTTTAACAGGGTACTATTTGTTTGAAAAAGATAGTATTTTTATGAGATATTTACTTTTTTTTCAAGAAAAGGCTTTAATTTAGTTTTTTGGTTTCTAATGAAATTTAAATATGCTACAATTCAGCTAGGAACAAAAACAAAATAAATGAGGTATGCTATTAACATGAGAAAAAAAGCAATTTTTTTGATGATGATATGTATTTGTTTCGTATTAAGTGGGTGTCAAACATCTATTACAAGTATGAATGGATCTATCACAGCAGTAGGATCGTCTGCGTTACAACCGCTTGTGGAAGTTGCCGCAGAGCAATTTCAAATGCAATATCCTGATGTACTCATCAATGTACAAGGTGGCGGCTCTGGGCAAGGATTAAGTCAAATTGTGATGGGAACAGTTGAAATTGGTAATTCAGATACATTTGCTGAAGAAAAAAAGATTGATGTCGATAAATATGAATTACAAGACCATAAAGTTGCGGTGGTAGGTATCGGTGTGATTGCTAATAAAGAATCAGGTGTACGTGATATCACACATCAGCAACTGATTGATATTTTTACAGGAAAAATAAGAAACTGGCAAGAGGTTGGTGGGCAAAATATGCCCATTATCGTTATCAATAGAGCTAGTGGTTCTGGTAGCCGTGCGACATTTGAAAAGTATGGGTTAAATAATCAAGAACCAATTGTCGCACAAGAGCAAGATAATTCTGGAACGGTAAAAAAACTTGTCAAAGACACAAAAGGTGCGATTAGTTATGTATCTTTTTCTTATTTTAGTGATGATTATCAAGCCCTGTCTATTGACGGGGTTGAGCCAACTCGAGAAAATGTTGAAACGAATCAATGGAAAATATGGGCGTATGAACATATGTATACAAAACGTGAAAAAGATGTGATTACAAAAACATTTCTTGAGTACATGTTAAGTGATGATGTTCAAGATAATATTGTGTCACAATTAGGGTATATTCCCGTTAAGACAATGACAATAGATAGAGATGTCAAAGGAAATATTCGTGTAAAATAATAAACTAGGAGATAAGCAATGCAACAAACAAAAAAGAGAATTCCAAAACGTACTCTTGAAAAAATTGGTAAAACAATAACATTTTTATGTACGCTTTTAATGGGAATTGTTGTTTTTACCATTATTTTAATGGTTGCACAACGAGGGTTGTCTACATTTTTTGTAGATGGTGTATCCCCAGTTGATTTTCTATTTAAAACAAAATGGTTACCCTCATCAACAGATGCTAATGGACAAGCTTATGTTGGTGCATTACCAATGATTATTGGTTCTGTCAGTGCAACTTTACTAGCGATTTTAATCGCTGCACCATTTGCGATGGGCGCAGCCGTATTTATGGTAGAAATTTCACCAAAGTTTGGGAAAAAATTTCTGCAACCTGTCATTGAATTATTAGTAGGTATTCCGTCTGTTGTTTATGGATTGATTGGCTTGAGTGTTATTGTACCTTTTGTTCGCTCGTTTGGTGGGACAGGGTTTGGTATTTTGTCCTCTGCTTTTGTATTGTCTGTCATGATTTTACCGACAGTAACGAGTTTAACAGTGGATGCATTAAATGCGGTGCCAGACTATTATAGACAAGGTGCTTTAGGGTTAGGTGCAACACGCTGGCAAATGATTTATCACGTTGTGTTACGAAGTGCTAAAAGTGGTATTTTAACAGCTCTCGTAATGGGTATGACACGTGCTTTTGGTGAAGCTCTTGCGGTTCAAATGGTTATTGGAAATACAGCTGTTATTCCAACGTCTTTAGTGACGCCAGCATCAACCATTACGAGTATTTTAACTTTGAGTATGGGAAACACCATTTTTGGTAGTTTAGAAAATAATGTATTATGGTCTTTAGCTTTATTGCTATTGATGATGTCAATTATTTTTATAGCTATTGTAAAACGCATTGACAAGAAAGGACGTTAAGATGAACGCAAAACAACAAGATAAAATCGCAACGATTGTGTTATATAGTATCGCAGGAGTGATTTGTTTGATTTTAGCCAGTTTGGTTGGATATGTTCTCATTCACGGTATTGAACATGTGAATTGGCGTTTTTTAACAAGTAATCCAGAATCTATCAAAGCAGGTGGCGGTATTTTACCAGAATTATGGAATTCGTTTTATTTACTTGTCTTAACTTTATTGATTAGTACCCCTATTTCGTTAGGAGCGGCTATTTATTTATCGGAATATGCTCCTAAAAATAAAACAACGGAATTTATACGACTATCAGTAGATGTGTTATCTTCTTTACCGTCTATTGTTGTAGGTTTGTTTGGTATGTTGTTATTTGTAACAGCTATGAAATTTAAGTATTCTATTTTGTCGGGAGCTTTAACATTAACGATTTTTAACTTGCCTATTCTTGTTCGTGTCATGGAACAATCTTTAAGAAATATTTCGCACGACCAACGTCAAGCAGGATTGGGATTAGGGTTAACAAAATGGGAAACAACGATTTTTGTTGTTGTACCGGCAGCTTTACCAGGGATTTTAACAGGGATTATTTTATCTGCTGGTCGTATTTTTGGAGAAGCAGCAGCGTTGCTGTTTACAGCAGGGCAAAGTGCACCGGCACTAGATTTTACAAACTGGAATCCGTTTAGCCCGAGAAGTCCATTAAATATGTTTAGACAAGCTGAAACATTAGCTGTTCATATTTGGAAAGTGAATAGTGAAGCAGTGGTACCCGATGCACAAGCTGTGTCAAATGGGACAGCGGCAGTCTTAATATTATTTATTTTAATTTTTAACTTTGTAGCTCGTCGTTTTGGACAGTATTTATACAAAAAAATGACATCAGCAAAATAGTAGGTGAAATAATAATGAGTATAACGATTGAAACAAAAGACTTGAATATATTTTATGGGCAAAATCAAGCAATAAAAAATGTCAGTTTGGCTTTTAAGAAAAATGAGATTACAGCATTGATTGGCCCAAGTGGATGTGGAAAGTCGACCTATTTAAGAGCATTAAATTTAATTAACCGTGAAATTGTTGCGTGCCGTATCGAAGGAGAAATTTTTTATAATGGACGTAATATCAACACACCTAAAGAAGATGTGTATGCGTTGCGTAAAAATATTGGAATGGTTTTTCAAAGACCCAACCCATTTAGTCGCTCAATTTACGATAATATCGCATTTCCATTAAAACGTCACGGTATGACAAATAAGCAAGAACTAGATGAAATTGTGGAAACATCTTTGATACAAGCATCTCTTTGGAATGATGTTAAAGATGAATTAAATAAAAGTGCGTTGGCATTATCAGGAGGGCAACAACAGCGTTTGTGCATTGCTAGAGCGTTAGCAATGAAACCAGATGTTTTGCTAATGGATGAGCCAACATCGGCATTAGATCCTGTATCTTCTGGTGCAATCGAAGATGTTTTAGCAGAATTAAAAGATATGTATACCATTATTATTGTGACACACAATATGCAACAAGCAGCACGTATCTCAACAGAAACAGCTTTCTTCTTATCTGGAGAAGTGATTGAATTTGATAAAACATCTAAAATCTTTAGAAATCCAACACATCAAAAAACAGAAGAATATATTTCAGGAAGATTTGGATAAATACAGAAAGAGGTCTATATGGCAATTATTGAGGCAACTAATATCAATTTATTTTATGGGCAAAAACAAGCGTTATTTGATGTGAATTTAGCATTTCAAGAACATACTGTCAATGCACTCATTGGACCGAGTGGATGTGGAAAATCGACTTTTTTACGTAGTTTAAACCGTATGAACGATTTAATGCCAAATGTGACGATAACAGGTGAAATCAAAGTAGATGGACAGAATATTTTTAGTCCAACAACAGATTTGGTACAATTAAGAAAGAAAGTAGGCATGGTCTTTCAACAACCTAACCCATTTCCATTTTCGATTTATGATAATGTTGCATTTGGTCCGAGAATACATGGTATACATGATAAACAAATATTAGATGAACTTGTTGAAACAAGTTTAAAACAAGCGGATTTATGGGAAGCTGTCAAAGATAGACTTCAAGATAATGCAGCGGGTATGTCCGGAGGGCAACAACAACGTTTGTGTATTGCGCGTGTTTTAGCTGTGAAACCAGAAGTGATTTTAATGGATGAGCCAACATCTGCGCTAGATCCAGTATCGTCTGGTAAAATTGAAAATTTGATTTATGATTTAAAATCTGATTATACGATTGTTATTGTGACACATAATATGCAACAGGCTAGTCGCATTTCTGACAATACTGCTTTTTTCTTGTCTGGAAAAGTGATTGAATTTGATAAAACAGCACATATTTTTAGTAATCCAAGTGATAAACGTACAGATGATTATATTTCAGGAAGATTTGGTTAATAGAAAGGAGCATAATAAATGAGAAGATTTTTTGATGAAGAGTTAAGTGAGCTATATGATGAATTTTTAGAAATGGGTAGTGATGTTAACGTAGCTGTCACAAATGCTGTGAGTGCCTTTGTCAAACATGATGTTGAGTTAGCAGAACAAGTTATTAAAGCAGATAAATATATCAATAAAGCAGAAGTACAATTAGAAAAAGGCTGCTTTACATTGATTGCTTTACAACAACCGGTGGCATCTGATTTAAGAAATATTGTTGCTGTAATGAAAGCATCAAGTGATTTAGAGCGTATAGGCGACCATGCGGTTAGTATTGCCCAAGCAACGATTGCAGTAAAAGGCAATAATCGTATTTTAGAAATTGAAAAACTATTAGAAGAAATGGCATTAGTTGTTGAAAGTATGATGACGCGTGTTCTAAAAGCGTACGTCAGTCTTGATGTGGAAGAAGCAAAACGTGTTGCAGAAGAGGACGAGAAAGTCGATGATTATTTAACAAAAGTTGTTCATAAATCAACACAAGGTATTTTGGAAAATCCAGAAACTGTTACAGGTGGTATGGAATATGTGCAAGTGGCAGGCTATTTGGAACGTATAGGTGACTATATTACTAATATTTGTGAACGCATTGTTTATACTGTCACTGGTAAACTAACAGAATTAAATTAAATAACAAAAGGGCTAAGTTTGCTTAGTCCTTTTTATACAAGCCACCCTTGTTGACAATTTGTCAACAAGGGTGGTAGAATAAACATGCGAATCTTTATCCTAAAAGCTGTTTTAGGATAAAGATAAAATAAGTGAGTGGAGATTAGTATGTCAAAAGATGTGATTCGTGTAAATGGGGCAAGAACCCATAATTTAAAAGATATTTCAGTAGATATACCAAGAAATCAATTTGTCGTGATTACGGGTTTATCCGGGTCGGGTAAAAGTTCTTTAGCCTTTGATACATTATATGCAGAAGGCCAAAGACGTTATGTTGAGAGTTTATCGAGTTACGCTCGACAATTTTTAGGTCAAATGGATAAACCTGATGTTGATAGCATTGAGGGACTTAGTCCAGCTGTATCAATCGATCAAAAAACGACGAGTAAAAACCCACGTTCAACAGTTGGAACAGTTACGGAAATCAATGACTATTTAAGATTGTTATTTGCACGTGTTGGGAAACCGATTTGTCCAAACGATAGCACACCCATTTCAAGTCAAACAGTTGAACAAATGGTTGATACGGTTATGAGCTTGCCAGAAAGAACGAAACTGCAAGTATTGGCACCTGTTATTTCTGCAAAAAAAGGGCAGCATAAAAAAGTGTTTGAGCAATTAAAAAAAGATGGTTATATTCGTGTTCGTGTCAATGGTGATATGTTTGATTTAGGAGAAGAGATTGAACTAGATAAAAACAAAAAACATACGATTGAAGTGATTGTTGATAGACTAATGGTAAAAGAAGAAAGTCGTTCTCGGTTGTTCGAGTCTATTGAAACAGCTTTAAAAATAGCGGACGGATATGTACTTGTGAATGTGATTGATGGCGAAGACATGCTTTTTAGTGAGCATCATTCTTGTCCGTATTGTGGATTTACTGTTGGAGAATTAGAGCCTCGATTATTTTCATTTAATGCACCGTTTGGTTCGTGTTCGGCATGTGACGGATTAGGAAGCACATTATCTGTTGATGTTGATTTAGTGATTCCGGATAAATCGTTAACCTTAAAAGAGGGTGCTATTCATGCGTGGAATCCAATTAGTTCAAATTATTATCCAACAATGTTAGAACAATTTTGTACACAATCAAATATTCCAATGGACGTTCCATTTAAAGATTTGTCTAGTGAACATCAAGATAGTGTTTTAAATGGGTCTAAAGGAAAGACATTTCATTTTCATTATGAAAATGAGTTTGGCGGTGTTCGTGATGTGGACATCGTGTTTGAAGGAGTTTTAAATAATATTAAAAGACGTTATCATGAAACGGCTAGTGATTATACAAGGGAACAAATGACTTTGTATATGACAGAGTTACGTTGTCCAACTTGTAAGGGGCAACGTCTAAATAAAGAAGCATTGTCCGTAAAAATTGCAGGGCAAAGTATTTCTGATGTGACTGATTTATCTATTGAGGATAGTTTATCGTTTTTTGAACAATTACGTTTTTCTCCTGCTGATGAAATGATTGCTAAACCTATTTTGAAAGAAATCAATGACCGTTTAACGTTTTTACGCAATGTTGGATTAACGTATTTAACGCTAAGTCGTACGGCAGGAACTTTATCTGGTGGAGAGGCACAACGTATACGTCTTGCAACACAGATTGGGTCTAATTTATCTGGTGTTTTGTATGTTCTTGACGAGCCGTCTATTGGGTTACATCAGCGTGATAATGACCGTTTGATTAGTTCTTTACACAAAATGCGAGATTTGGGGAATACATTAGTGGTTGTCGAGCATGATGAGGATACGATGAAGCAGGCGGATTATTTGATTGATATGGGACCTTTTGCGGGAGAGCATGGTGGGCAAGTGATTGCTGCGGGAACGCCTGAAGAGGTGATGAGTAATGAAAACTCATTGACTGGGCAATATTTATCTGGTGTGAAAAAAATTCCGGTGCCAAAGGAACGTCGTTCTGAAGATAAAGGTTGGATAAAAGTAACAGGTGCTAAGGAAAACAATTTAAAAAATGTGTCTGTTGATTTTCCAATAGGTCGTTTAACGGCTGTTACAGGTGTTTCGGGTTCTGGAAAAAGTTCGCTCGTAAATAGTATTTTGAAAAAAGCATTGATGCGAGAATTAGGGCGTTCTAAAGAAAGACCGGGGGACTTCAAGTCTATTTCAGGTTTTGAGGGATTGGATAAAATCATTGATATTGACCAAAGCCCTATTGGACGTACACCACGAAGTAATCCAGCAACTTATACAAGCGTATTTGATGATATTCGTGATGTGTTTGCCATGACAAATGAAGCTAAGGTAAGAGGGTATAAAAAAGGACGATTTAGCTTCAATGTTAAGGGTGGACGTTGTGAAGCATGTAAAGGCGACGGTATTTTAAAAATTGAAATGCACTTTTTATCTGATGTATATGTGCCTTGTGAAGTGTGCCATGGAAAACGTTATAATTCTGAAACATTGGAAGTGACTTATAAAGGGAAAAATATCGCAGAAGTG
This sequence comes from Granulicatella sp. zg-84, assembly GCF_010892375.1. Taxonomy (NCBI): domain Bacteria; kingdom Bacillati; phylum Bacillota; class Bacilli; order Lactobacillales; family Carnobacteriaceae; genus Granulicatella; species Granulicatella sp. zg-84. The sequence continues at coordinate 18,503 of NZ_WNJX01000028.1, forward strand.
TTAGATATGACGATTGAAGAAGCATTAGTGTTTTTTAGTGCCGTACCAAAAATCAGACGTAAATTACAAACGATTGTTGATGTTGGTTTAGGCTATGTTCGATTAGGGCAATCGGCATTAACCTTATCTGGTGGAGAAGCACAGCGTATGAAATTAGCAAGTGAATTACAACGTGTAGCAACTGGAAAAACGGTTTATATTTTAGATGAGCCAACGACGGGCTTACATGTAGATGATATTAAACGATTGATGACAGTACTAAATCGATTAGTTGATGCGGGAAATACAGTTATCGTTATCGAACATAATTTAGATGTTATAAAAACAGCCGATTATATCATTGATTTAGGTCCAGAGGGTGGTGCTGGTGGAGGTACCATTTTAGTAACGGGTACTCCAGAAGAAGTAGCACTCTGCAAAGAAAGCTACACAGGACAATATTTAAAACCTTTATTATCGTAGAATGAGTGAAGATGTAAAAAGCTTGAAATAGCTGGTCGATTTCAAGCTTTTTAAGTTATATAAAATACTTTTCAAAAAAGGGGGCAGCATATTTAAAATGATTTGTTTTCATTTTCTTTTCAAAACACTTTTCAAAATGACTTTTTTTATATATACTATATTTATTTTATAAGAGGAGTTAGAAAATAGATGAGAAAAATCGGGACAAATTTTGTATTAACGACGATTTTTATGATGCTTGCTGCTGTGGGGGTTAGCTTGACATTAAAGGCAGATATAGGATTTGGGAGTGTCAATTCTTTAAGTAGTGCACTTGCTACTGTAACAAGTGTAGAAGTCGGTACCGTTTTAATGAGTATCAATATCGTGTGCGTGTTTATTCAATTATTATTGCAACGTCGTGATTTTCACTGGCGTCAATGGTTACAAGTAGGGGCAGCATATATTTTAGGAATTGTTGTAAATTTAATGATTTACCGTGTCTTAACACCGATAACACTAGACCATTATTTTTTACGTGTACTAGTGTTTGTTTCTGGTGTGGTGCTATCTGGTTTTGCAGTAGCTGCTATTATTCGCTTAGACTTAGTTGTTTTTCCATTGGAAGCTGCGTGTAAAGTGATTGCTGACAAGTATGGTGTAACGTTTCGAAAAGTACGTCAATGGGTAGATGTGATTACATTGTTGTTGGCGGTTTTATTTATGTTAACATTTGGTTCAAGTTTGGTTATTCGTGAGGGAACATTGATCAATATGATTTGTTTAGCACCAGTTACACAGTTCTTTTTAAATAGACTTGAGCAGAGAAATATTTTCCATGCGATTCGTTTTGAGTAGTGTATAAGATACAGTGATTTCCTCTTAGTCAAATGGTCTTTGACTAAGAGGTACTTTTATGCCTTTTCTATAAAAAAGCAAAGAAAACAACAAGAAAAAAGTAAGATAGTCATTGACAAATAACATGCGATAATATATGATTAAATACGGTATTGTTTGCCCCATGATGAGCCCCGGAAACTTATTATGTATCAAACAAGGAAACAGAATTTGGAGGAAAAATAATGCGTACAACATATATGGCTAAGCCAGGTGAAGTAGAACGTAAATGGTATGTGATTGATGCAACAGATGTTCCTTTAGGACGTCTTTCAACAGTTGTAGCAGACGTTTTACGCGGAAAAATGAAACCACAATATACACCACACGTTGATACAGGTGATTTTGTGATTGTTATCAATGCTGATAAAGTAAAATTAACAGGTAAAAAAGCAACAGATAAAATTTACTACCGTCACTCAAACCACCCAGGTGGATTGAAAGCTCGTACAGCTGGTGAGTTACGTGCAAACGATTCTCGTCGTTTAGTAGAATTATCAGTTAAAGGTATGTTACAAAAGAACTCTTTAGGTCGTAGACAGTTTACAAAATTAAACGTATACGGTGGTTCAGAGCATCCACATGCTGCACAAAAACCAGAAGTATTAGACATTACTAACTTAATCTAAGGAGGATATTACATTGGCACAAGTTCAATATATCGGCACAGGTCGCCGTAAACATTCAACTGCTCGTGTACGTTTAGTACCGGGTACAGGAAAAATTGTTTTCAACAAAAAAGATATTGAAGACTACATTCCATTTGCATACTTACATGAAGTTGTAAAACAACCATTAAACTTAACACAAACATTAGGTAACTACGACGTTTACGTAAACGTAAACGGTGGTGGTTTCACTGGTCAAGCTGGTGCTGCTCGTCACGGTATTTCTCGTGCATTATTACAAGTAGACCCAGATTTCCGTGGTGTGTTAAAAGCTGCTGGCTTATTAACACGTGACCCACGTATGAAAGAACGTAAAAAACCAGGTCTTAAAGCTGCTCGTAAAGCAAGCCAATTCTCAAAACGTTAATCGTTATTACAGGACTTTTCTGTCGTACAGAAAAGTCCTGTTTTTATAGGCTCTATCATAAATCGTGTTGACAAACACCATTTATGATAGAGCCGAAAAGTCTTATTTAATGGTTTTTCCAATTTAATATGTCTTCAAAAATGTGTAAAATTTTATTCGTATCATCTAAAAGCATAATTTTAGAAATAATACGGTTCTTTATATGCTTGCTACCTGTGAACGTAAAAAATTCAGGGTAGTCAATTTCCAATGCTTTAATAATTTTATCTAGTGTATTTACTTGTATATTTTTATTTTTACCTCTTTCTATTCTATTGAATGTGGACCAATCTATGTCTGCTTTTGTAGCTAACTCTTGTTGTGTCATCCCGGCTTTTTGTCTTAGTTCTTTAACTCTTTTTGCAATATGTTCCCCTAGTGTATTCATGTATATCTACCTCTCTTATCCTAATATATTTAGGATAGTTAATAAAAAAAGATAATCGATGAAATAAAGTCCATATTTACGGGGTGTTATTGACTTATAATCCTATAATATAGTAAAATATATGGCGTAGAAATCATATTCTATAAAAGAAATTAGTTTTAAATCCTGTGATGAATTGAAAGGAGGAATATTATGAAAAAATCAATTAAAACAATAGCAACATCAACAATAGCGCTTGCGACATTTGCTGGAGTTAGTTTTCAATCGAGTGTAGTACAAGCGGAAGAAGGGACACCGGAGGAAACAGTAAAACCTGCTGTATCTGAAAATAAAGACAAAGAGATTACTCAAGCTGAGGTCGACAGTGCAGAAAAGGCTAAAAATGAGGCTAAAACAAACGTAGATGACAAGCAAAATGCGGTTAAAGCAGCAGAAGAAGCCGAAACAAATAAACAAAACGATGTCGATGCTGCACAAGCTGCCATTACGCGTGCTGAACATAAAGATGAAGAATTGCCAAAAATTGAAAAAACGATTGAAGAAGAAACAGCTAAAAAAGAACAAGCTGAAAAAGAATTAGAGCAAGCACAACAAGATGTATCAGCAGCAAATACTAACAAAGAAGAAGCACAAACAGCATTGGATAATGCTAAAAAAGAACAAGAAGATGCGCAAACAGCATTAGCAGAAGCAGAGAAACAACCATCTGCAGGTGCTGAGGAAAATGCACAAAAAATAAAAGCTAAAGAGCAAGAAAAAGCAACAACAGAACAAGAGCGTAACAAAACACAAGCGGACTTAACTGCTAAAAATCAAGAAATTGCAGCAAAACAACGTGAAATTGATAATGCAACAGACACAAAACAGGAAGAGAAAGACAGTAATAATTGGAAAGGTTATTATGATGGACTTCGTGAAAAGAATCCAGTTATGGAAAAAATAGCTTATGATGGTCAAAAAACAGAAACAGTTGTAGTAGAAGAAGGTAAGGCATACACACCAAATATCCAAAAAATTATGGAATATGCTGCAAATTATATTAATGAGTTAAAACGCATTAATGGATTGAAAGGCCAAGTAACTGTTTCTAAAAATCCAAAATATCAAGATTTTGCTAATTATCATGCTGATGAAGTAGCTAATAAAGGTAAATTTCACCAAACAGATTATCCAGGCGGAAGACCTTCTGAATTGGTGTATGAAAATGTTACTCAAATGGCTATGTTAAATGATAAATATTTATCTGATCAAGAAGTCGCTTATCGTGCAGTGTTAATTTGGTTTTCAGAATATACAAATGTGGGACATAATTATGGTCATGCCAAAAATATTTTATCGGCTAATGGTGAGTTTGTAATGGGGATAGCTCTTGACAAGGCAGAAAAAAGATTTACAAGATATGGGGTATCATTTGATGGTGTGTCACAAACAAGCGATTTGTCAGCTTTACAAGAAGTGGGAAGTCAATCAACAGGCTTAAAACTTCGCTTTAATGGTAAACAGTTGAAGTTTTTACCAGATACAACATTCCGCTATGTGACAGAAACAAAAGTGGCTAGCGATACAACTGCTTTACGTGAAGAATTGGCAACATTAAAAGAAGAAGCAAAACAACTTTCTACAACATTAGAAAATCAAAATAAAAAAGTAACCGATTTACAAGGTGAACTTACAAAATTACAAGCCGAGAAAAAAGAATTAGATGCAAAAGACCCAGTTAAAGTTGCAGCTAGAAAACGTGTTGAAGATGCAAAACGTGATGTTATCACAAAAACAAATGCAGTTAAAACAGCACAAGAAGGTGTTGATAATGCACAACATCGTGTGAACGATTTAAATAAAAAAATTGGGGATGCTACAAAAGCATTAGAAAAAGCAAATAAAGAAAAAGAAGATTTATCGGTAGATCCACAAGTATTACAAGATAGATTAACACATGCTCAAGAAGAGCTAAATACAGCTAAACAAAACAAAGAACAAGCTCAAAAAGAACTAGCTGATGCTAAAGAAGAATTGAAAAAAGCAGAGGATGAATACAACCGTATTAGTAATTTATATCATCTACAAAAAGAGATTAAATTAAGAGAAAATGGTAAAGGTATAAATGGCGTACCAAATACATTCCCAACGGTAGATGCATTACCAACATTGGATATTAACCGTTTGACTAGACCAAACTTTAGTCCGACTGTGAAACCAGATGAAAATAGTGATGCAGCATTAGAATCAAAATCTGAAAAAGTATATAATAAAGAACCTTTAACACGTGCAACATTTGCTAATAAACGATTACCACATACAGGAACATCTGCTTCACATACATTATTAGCGGGTGTATTATCCTTATTTGGTGCAGGTATTGTAGCACGTAGACGTAAAGAGAAATAGTTTTCATCAAATTTTTACCTTTTCATTGATAATGTGATAAAGGGATTTCGGTAGCGAATGGCATGAACCATTCGCTACTTTTATATAGGCTCTATGTCAAATAGGGTTGATGACTCATAAAAAGTAGTGATGTCACAAATGTTACGTCACTATCTTTTTATTTTAAGTCACAAAGTGATGTACGGCTCACCGAAATGTACACGATACAT
>NZ_WNJX01000029.1:0-23284 GCF_010892375.1 Granulicatella sp. zg-84
GTTATAATTTGTTTTAGACATGATAATGACCTTTCTAATTTTGTGGTGAATCTTAGTAAGTTAATTATCTGTCTTTTTTTGTTTTTATAACACTATTTTGCTTTTGCACTTTATTTTACAACTCGGCAAAGTATATAAAAGTCATTTATTTAGTGTAAAATACTACTGTTTTTCACGTTTTTATGGTAAAATGTATGGGTGATAGTTTATCAAAAACTATCTTTAAATGAATTTAAGAGATAAATAGCTGAAAAATCCAAAGAGGAGGAACTTGTATGATAGAAAAGTCTATTCATGTTAGTTTAGACATAGGAACGAGTTCAATTAAAGTTGTTGTATGCGAATTTGCAAGACAGCAATTAAATGTGATAGGCGTCGGAGTAGAACGTTCAACCGGTGTGAGTAGAGGCATTATTGTTGATATTGACGCAACAGTTGAAGCGATTAAACGAGCAGTAAAAAAAGCAGAACAAAGAGCAAATGTGACAATAAAAAATGTTATTGTTGGTGTACCAAGTAATCAAATCAGTATTGAACACTGTCAAGGAATGATTGCTGTTTCTAGTGAAAATAGAGAAATTACAAATAAAGATGTCGACAATGTTATTTCCGCAGCTAAAGTAAGATCTGTTCCACCAGAAAGAGAAATTATTTCTATTTTACCTCAAGAATTTATTGTTGATGGATTTGACGGTATTCGTGATCCACGAGGTATGATAGGCGTACGTTTAGAATTACACGCTCACTTAGTGACAGGTCCAAAAACAATCGTACATAATATTAGACGCTGTGTGGAAAAAGCAGGTTTACATATTTCTGAATTGGTTTTACAACCATTGGCAACAAGTAAAGTTGCTTTAACACCAGGAGAAAGAAGTTTTGGAACTGTTTTAATTGATATGGGTGGTGGACAAACAAGTGTTTCTGCTATTCATGAAGATCAAGTCAAATTCGTCTTTATCGACCAAGAAGGTGGCGAATATGTCACAAGAGATATTTCTACCGTGTTAAATACAACTTTAGATAATGCGGAATTATTAAAGCGTGAGTTTGGTTATGCTATTCCATCAGAATTAGCCCAAGATAGATATATTCCAGTAGAAATTGTAGGGCATAAAGATCCTGTTAGAATTGAAGAACAATATTTATCTGAAATTATTGAAGCAAGATTAGTACAAACATTTGAAAATGTGAAAAGAGCATTAAATAGTGTCGATGCTCTATCTTTACCAGGAGGCATTGTGTTGACTGGTGGAGCATCTATGTTACCAGGTGTTGTTGAACTAGCTGAAGATATTTTCGGTGTTCCAGTAAAACTTTATATGCCAGAACAAATGGGATTAAGACATCCAAGTTTTTCACAAGCAGTCGGTTTATTGCATTACACAGTTGATTTAGATGATATTCATCATTTTGCACAAGCAGATGTAAACACACAAAAAGTGGGATCAACGCAACAAAGTAAACCACTAGAAAAAGCTAAAAATTTAGGACAAACTTTCAAGGAAACTATTCAACAAGATGTTCGTGAATCTGAGGAAAAACGTGTCGATAAAGAAAGCGAGAATACACCTAAAAAAGAAGGAATATTTAGCAATATAGGATCTAAATTCAAAGGATTTTTTGATGCATTAGGTGAAGACTAGTTAAAACAAGTGATGTTATTCTAACAGACATATCAGGAGGTAAAATATGAGTTTTGAGTTTGATACATTAAATAATAAAGCCATTATTAAAGTAATTGGTGTTGGTGGCGGTGGTGGAAATGCCGTTAACCGAATGATTGAAGAAGGCGTTCAAGGCGTTGAATTTATTGTTGCAAATACAGACGTACAAGCATTGAGTGCATCTCGTGCTGAAACAAAAATTCAATTAGGGCCAAAATTAACAAAAGGTTTAGGTGCAGGCTCTATTCCAGATGTTGGTCAAAAAGCCGCTGAAGAAAGTCAAGAACAATTAACGGCAGCATTACAAGGTGCAGACATGATTTTTGTTACTGCTGGAATGGGTGGCGGAACAGGAACAGGTGCAGCTCCAGTTGTTGCAAGAATTGCTAAAGAAGTAGGTGCTTTAACAGTTGGTGTGGTTACAAGACCATTCACATTTGAAGGACCAAAAAGAGCAAGAGGTGCCGCTGAAGGTATCGCAGAAATGAAACAATATGTAGATACATTAGTTGTCATTTCAAATAACAGATTATTAGAAATCGTTGATAAGAAAACACCTATGTTAGAAGCATTTCGTGAAGCAGATAATGTATTACGTCAAGGGGTACAAGGTATCTCTGATTTAATTACAGCACCAGGATATGTTAACTTAGACTTTGCCGATGTACAAACAGTTATGAAAGATCAAGGCGCTGCTTTAATGGGTATTGGTGTAGCAAGTGGCGAAAATAGAATTGTTGAAGCAACAAAACGTGCTATTTCATCTCCTTTATTAGAAGTATCTATCGACGGAGCAGAAAATGTCTTACTAAATATTACAGGTGGACGTGATTTAACATTATTTGAAGCACAAGATGCTAGTGAAATTGTTGCGAATGCTTCAACAACAGATGTCAATATTATCTTTGGTACATCTATCAATGAAAATTTAGGTGATGATGTTGTTGTTACAGTTATTGCAACAGGTATTGATTCAGAACGTAATAGAAAATCAGCACCAAGAACAAGTGCTTCTTCTTATCAAGCAGGAGCATCATTAGTGAATGAGTTTGGTGGAACATCAGGATATTCATTCCAAGAAAAACCAAAATTTGTTGAAGCAGCAAAACCAAAAACAGAAGAACGTAATTTGTTTGGTGATTGGGATATTCGCCGTGAAACAAATATGCGTGATGTATTAGATGACAACAGAAACACGTCATATCCAGAAGTGTCTTATGTTGAAACAGATGTAGAAAGTGAAGATGGTTTAGATACACCGCCATTCTTTAGAAAACGTCGTAAATAATGACTATTTTAGATAATGTTGAAAGTATTCGTGAAACCATTCAACAAGCTAAAAGAACAAGTCGGTATATAGAAAATCCTCAAATACTTGTTGTTACTAAGCAACAAGTATTTGAGGATATTTCCCAATTATATACACTAGGTTTTCGTTCTTTTGCTGAAAATAGAGTAGATGCTATATTGAAACGGCAAGAGGAATTTCCACAAGAGGATATTGAATGGCATTTGATAGGTACATTGCAGACACGCAAAGTAAAAGATATTATTGATAAAATTGATTATTTTCATGCATTAGATAGACAATCGCTAATAGATGAGATAGACAAAAGAGCTACTAAATGTGTCAAATGTTTTCTGCAAGTGAATGCTTTTCATGAAGCGTCTAAACACGGGTTTTATTTAGATGAGATAGAAAATATTTTAGATTATTTACATGATAAAAAGCATATTCTCGTTGTTGGTTTAATGGTTATGGCACCATTTGATGCCGACTGTGCTGTTATCAAAAGAGTGTTTCAACAAGTAAAAGAATTACAATTAAGCATAAAAAACAGATGTATTCCGTATGCTCCGTGCTCTTTCTTAAGTATGGGTATGAGTAATGATTATAAAGAAGCAGTGGAAATGGGAGCAACGCACTTGAGAATAGGAAGTGCATTTTTTAAAAACTAATGGTGGTGATATAATGGGAATAAAAGATACTTTTTCAAAATGGTTTAAAGTAGCCGATGATGATTTAGATTACGATAATTACGGCGAAAATTACGAAGTGGAAACAGCGACTGAAGTATTACCAGCTGTGCAAAAGAAATTTGTTCAAAAAAAATACGAAGGAAAAGATATGGCTAAAATAAATATTGTTGAACCTAGAGTTTATTCAGAAGTAGAAACAATTGCTGCTTTATTATTAGAAAAACAAGCAGTACTTTTAAACTTACGTCGAGTAGATGAAGCACAAGCAAGACGTATTATTGATTATATGGCAGGGATTGCTTACGCCATTGGTGGAGATGTTCAAAAATTAAGTGGTGATATTTTCTTATGTGCACCGTCTAATATTGAAATCGAAGGTATGTTGAGTGAAGAATCTGAAGCAAATCATATTAACTTTCTAGATTCTATTTAATCCTATGAAGCATGTTTATCAACACTTTAAAAAAGATGAATATACTTTTATTGAAAAAGTAAATGATTGGAAAATGTATGTTCAAGATACCGGATTGGCGTACTTGACTCCTTTTTTAAATCCTAGAGAACAATGGATTATTGATAAATTAATTTCAAAAAGTGATGATATACATTATTTATTTTTTGGTGGATTTGAAGAAAGTGAGCAAAAGCGATGCCTTTTATCTTATGATACAACATTTCAGTCTGATGATTTTGAGATAACGGTATGTCAAATAGAGTATCCTAAAAAATTTGCAACATTAAAACATAGCAGTATTTTAGGTAGTTTATTAGGATTAGGGATAAAACGTGAGCAAATAGGCGATATTATAACAAATGGTACAGATTGGCAATTTATTGTATCTAGTCATGTTGTGTCATACATTTTGTTGCATTTAACAAAAATCGGCGCAACAAAAGTGAGTGTGAAAACCATTGATTTAAAACAGGTTATTCAACCAACATTTGATTTTATGACTTTATATGATACAGTTTCTTCTTTAAGATTAGATAGTATCATATCGAGTGCGTATCATTTATCCAGACAAAAAGCAAAAACGTTGATTGAGCAAGGTGCTGTTAAATTGAATTGGGTCGAAGAAATAAAATCAATGACAGAAGTACAAGAATTTGATACAATTTCTGTACGGGGTTATGGACGAATACGTTTCATAGCAACAAATGGTATTTCAAAATCAGGAAAATACCGTGTTCATTTAGATATTTTGAAAAATAAAAAGTAATTGTTTATTTTAAATTGATATGTTATATAATATTTGTATAGAACGAGAAGGAGGGTCAATATGTCGATTACACCAATTGATATTAGTAGTAAAGAGTTTAGTAAGAAATTTAAAGGCTACAATCCTGATGAGGTAGATGATTTCTTAGATAGAATCATGCTTGAAATGGAATCTTTAATTAAAGAAAAACGTGAATTAGAGAAAAAAATTAAATTTATGGGTGAGCAAGTAGAACACTACATGAGCTTACAAGATACATTAAATAAATCCATCGTTGTAGCACAAGATGCTGCTGACCGAGTAAAAGAAAATGCTGAAAAAGAAGCAGAAATTATTGTATCAGAAGCACAAAGAACAGCAGATGATTTAGTAAATGTAGCTGTTGAGAAAGCAACACGTATTGCCAATGAAACAGATACATTACGCAAAACAGCTATTGTATTCCGTAAAAAATTCCAATTATTAGTTGAATCTCAATTAGATTTAATTCAAAACGAAGAGTGGGATCACTTATTGGAAACTCAACCAAATCCAGTAGATACACCAACTGTTGATGAATTTTTAGACGGACAGTTACAACAACCAGTAACGGTTAATACATCAGAAATAGACTTGTCTGATGTATTGCCAATTCAATAAATATTAACACACGTGTATTGTGTATACTTAAAAGCGAGCTAATAGACGGTGAAAGATTAGTATGTCCCTATACAATATATATCAGTTAATGAATCATTTATTTTGAAGTATAGTAAAGATAAACGTGTTGCGACGTTATACGCAATAGAGTATAAAATAGGGTGGTACCACGTTTATCAACGTCCCTTTTGACGAACAGTCAAAAGGGACGTTTTTTATATTATTAACTCTGCATCAAAGTATGCTAGTAAAGAGAAAGATAAAATGTTTTGCTACTGAGAATGATGTGAATTAAATAAACATTATTCAAATGATATCAATATTTTTTCATACTAGTACAATTTATGATAAAGTCTACTATTTTAAAAATGTAATGAAACAATTTTTTAGGAGATAAAAAACATGGAAATGAAAGAAACACTATTATTAGGAAAAACAGAGTTTCCTATGAGAGGTAATTTACCTGTTCGCGAAGCTGAATGGCAAAAAGAATGGGAAGAAGACCATTTATATCAAAAAGTACAAGAAAAAAATGAAGGAAAACCAAGTTATATTTTACATGATGGTCCTCCGTATGCCAATGGACCAATTCATATGGGACACGCTTTGAATAAAATTTCCAAAGACTTTATTGTACGTTCTAAATCAATGTCTGGTTTTAGAGCGCCATTTGTGCCTGGCTGGGACACACACGGTTTACCAATTGAACAAGCCTTATCAAATAATGAAGGTGTTGACCGTAAAAAATTATCAGTAGCTGAGTTTAGAAAATTATGTGAAGAATACGCTTGGAAGCAAATTAATAATCAACGTGAAGTGATGAAACGTTTAGGTGGGCAAGCGGATTGGGATAATCCATATGTGACATTAGATCCAAAGTTTGAAGAAGCCCAAATTCGTTTGTTTGGTAAAATGGCAGAAAAAGGCTATATTTATAAAGGCCTAAAACCAATTTACTGGTCTCCTTCAAGTGAGTCCTCACTAGCTGAAGCAGAAATCGAATATAAAGATGTAGAATCTCCGTCTATTTATGTGGCTTTCCCTGTCAAAGACGGGAAAGATGTTGTTGATAATGACGCATTCTTTGTAATTTGGACAACAACACCATGGACATTACCAGCAAACTTAGGAATTTTTGTACACCCTGATTTTGATTATGTTCAAGTATTGGCAAATGGTAAGAAATATATTGTTGCTAAAGAGTTACTTGAGTCTGTATCTAAAGCAGCGAAATGGGAAACAGTTGATATTTTAAAAGAGTTTAAAGGACAATCTTTAGAATATGCTATTGCTAAACATCCATTCTATGATAGAGATTCATTAGTAATGGTTGGAGATTATGTTACATTAGATGCTGGTACTGGACTTGTGCATACAGCACCAGGACACGGGGAAGATGACTATCACTATTCAAGAAAATATCAGCTAGATGTTCTATCCCCAGTTGATAATCAAGGGCATTATACAGATGAGGCACCAGGCTTTGAAGGTATGTACTATGCAAATGCGAATAAAGCAATTTGTGAATTATTACAAGAAAAAGGTTTATTATTAGATTTAAGTTTCTTTACACATAGTTATCCGCATGACTGGAGAACAAAAAAACCGGTTATTTTCCGTGCAACACCACAATGGTTTGCGTCTATTGATAAATTCCGTGATGAGATTTTAAATGAAATTGAAAATAATGTAACATGGTATCATCCATCAGGGAAAGTTCGTATTTACAATATGGTACGTGATAGAGGAGATTGGGTTATTTCAAGACAACGTGTATGGGGTGTCCCACTACCAATTTTCTATGCAGAAAATGGAGAACCTATTATTACACCTGAAACAGTTGATCATGTAGCTAATTTAATTGGAGAACATGGTTCAACCGTTTGGTTTGAACGAGAAGCTAAAGATTTATTACCTGAAGGATTTACACATGAAGGTAGTCCAAACGGAGTCTTTACAAAAGAAATGGATATTATGGATGTTTGGTTTGACTCAGGTTCTTCTCATGCTGGTGTTTTACGCCAAAGACCAGAGTTATCATTCCCAGCTGATATGTACCTAGAAGGTTCTGACCAATACCGTGGATGGTTTAATTCAAGTTTAACAACGAGTGTCGCTGTGAATGGATGTGCACCTTATAAGAGTGTTTTATCTCAAGGATTTGTGAATGACGGTGAAGGACGTAAAATGAGTAAGTCACTAGGAAACACGATTGATCCTGCAAAAGAAATGAAAACAAAAGGTGCCGATATTATTCGTTTGTGGGTTGCTAGCGTAGACTATGAGTCTGATGTACGTGTAAGTGACGATATTTTAAAACAAGTATCTGAAGTTTACCGTAAAATCCGTAATACAATGAGATTTATGCTAGCTAATACATCTGATTTCAACCCAGAAACAGATCGTGTATCTTATCAAGATTTACGACCAGTCGATCAATATTTAGCAATTAAATTAAATGACTTAGTCAAATCAACACTAGATCACTACAACAACTTTAAATTCTCAGCTATTTATCGAGATGTGATTAACTTCTGTACAGTTGAATTATCAAGTTTTTATTTAGATTTTGCAAAAGATATTGTTTATATTGAAACAGCAGATCATCATGATCGTCGTTGTATGCAAACAGTGATGTACGATGTACTTGTTAAATTAACTAAATTATTAACACCATTTATTCCACATACAACAGAAGAAGTGTGGTCACATTTATCTGAAAAAGAAGAATATGTACAATTAGCTGATTTCCCAGTTGTAGATGTATATGAAAACCAAGAAGACGTTTTACGCTACTGGCAAGCATTCTTAACCGTTCGAGATAGTGTCTTAAAAGCATTAGAAGATGCACGTAATGAAAAAGTTATCGGAAAATCATTTGATGCCTTTGTTACAATTTATGCGAATGAAGAGTACCAAGCTATTTTAAACGCAGAAAATGTCAATGTCGCACAAATTTTAATCGTATCTGGACTAGACGTTAAAGATATTTCAGAAAGTCCAATAGATAATGCCAATGGATTGAGTGTCGTTGTGTCCCATGCAGATGGGCAAGTATGCGAAAGATGTCGTGCTATTCGATTGGAAGTTGGACAAATAGAAGACGCACCAACATTATGTCAACGTTGTGCTGATATTGTCAAAATACATTTTCCAGAAGCGTTACAATAAAAATAATAGGGTGAACTAACACTTAAATGTGTTGGTTCACCCTATTATAGTATAACATTGGTTGAAAATGATGCTAATTCCGATATAATAGAAATGAATAGACAATGGAGATGAATATATGAGAGAAAAATTATTAGCATCATTACAAGCAAAACCGGTGACAGTATCTAGTACGCTATTAACATACTATACACAATTAGGTATGACTAATGATGAATTAGCTCTATTTTTACAGTTTGAGTATGTGGCTAATCAAGACCTTACAATCGTTGCAAAAAATATGGGGATTTCTGAGCAGATTGTTTTAAAAATTTTACAAAATTTAATGACAAAACAACTTGTCGTGATGCAGCAAATCGTATTAGGTGACGGAAAAATTGATTTACAATATTCGTTTGAACCTATGTATCAAAAATTGGTCACTTTGTTAATGCAAGCACCACAAAACAAAAAAGAAACAGTGAATGCCAGTGATATTGTTAGTATTTTTGAACAAGAAATAGGCAAACCTTTAACACCAATGGAATTAGAAATGTTACAAGGGTGGTTATTTGAAGACCACTATGAGCCAGATTTAATTAAGTTGGCATTAAAAGAGGCGAGTTTAAATCAAGTGACGAGTTTGAAATATATTGATAAAATTTTGTTGAGTTGGGAACGTAAAAATATTAAAACAGTTGCACAGGCACAAAAGCAGAGTGAACAATTTAGAGAGCAACAAAAGGATAGTCAACCAATTACCAATATATCTGAAAACATGACGGATATTTTAATGCAAAATTGGTTGCATGAGGAATAAAAATGACGACAAAAAAAGAAATGAATGCTATTTTAGACATTATGGAACAAATATTTCCTAATGCAGAATGTGAATTAACTTATACAAATATTTTTGAATTATTGATTGCTGTCATGTTGAGTGCGAGAACAACAGATAAATCAGTCAATAAAATCACACCGGCTTTATTTAAAAAATATCCTACACCACAAGATTTTTTAACGGTGACGGTAGAAGAGTTGATGCAAGACATCAATAAAATAGGATTGTATAAAAGTAAAGCAAGGCATATTCAACAATGCTGCCAACAATTATTAGAAAATCATAATGGGCAAGTGCCAAATACTTTTGAAGCATTAACCGCATTGGCTGGTGTTGGTAGAAAGACAGCTAATGTCGTTTTGAGTGTAGGATTTAATGTACCGGCCATTGCTGTAGACACACATGTGGAGCGTGTCAGCAAATGTTTAGGGATTGTAAAAAAAGACGCTACACCTTTAGAGGTAGAAGAAACATTGAAGAAAAAAGTACCTAAGGAACGTTGGTCAAGAGCGCATCATCTATTTATTTTTTGGGGACGATATAGATGTACACGATCAGCAAGAAATCATATATGTCCAGCATGTAATAGTATTAAATCAGCAATTAAAGGTTCTTGATTAAATCGTGTTGAAGGAGAGATATAAACATTTTAGAGTAAACAGGGTTATATGGTTATATCTATTACTTATTTGAATAAGACATAAAAAAAGACAGTTGGTAGACTGTCTTTTTTTAATGAGATACTTCATGTGATTTTTCTGCTTTTTGAATAGGTGGTAACATTTTTGTGATGATGATTACTGATAATGTTGCTGCAACGGCTAAAGCAGTCGCGTGAGAAAAATGGTATTGCATTCCTGATAAGGATGCACCCAAAAAGAATGTTACTTGTGTAATTAAAAATGCCCAAAAAAATGTGATGACGACTTTCATCCTAGTATCGCCTCCTATCTTGCTTAAATGAAACTTTCTTTGTTCATTATACGCCCAATAAATTATTTTTTCAAATAGTTTAATTTACTAATCATGTTATATTATATAACATGATTAGTGATAAGAATTTTGCGAAATTAAATGTTTATCATATAATATAAAGAAAGAAAATTTAGTTTACAGAAAAAAGGAGTTAAATAATGAAAATAATAAAAAAAATAGGGAAAGTGTTTAGTGTTATTATATTATTTTTGGTATATTTTATAACATCAAACAATACTTTTGCTACTGAAGTTTATACAATCGCAACAGATACAACATATGCTCCTTTTGAATGGGTAGATACATCTGGAGAGATGGTCGGATTAGATATGGATTTATTAAAAGCTATTGCTAGAAATCAAGGATTTGAGGTAAGAATTAAAGCACTAGGATTTAATGCTGCTTTACAAGCGTTAGAATCAAATCAAGTTGACGGTGTAATCGCAGGTATGTCGATTACAGAAGCAAGAAAAGCTAAATTTAATATGTCGGATATTTATTTTGAGGATGATGGTATTGTTGTAGCCACAAAAAAAGATAGTACAATCCAATCATTAGATGATTTAAAAGGAAAACATATTGCTATAAAAATTGGAACAGCAGGTGCGACATACGCTCAAGAATTAGCAGAAAAATATGGGTTTACAACAACAACTTTTGAAGACTCGGGAGCAATGGTTGAAGCTGTTTTATCCGGAAATAGTGATGCTTTATTTGATGATTCAATAAGTATTGAATATACTATTTCATCAGCTAATGTTCCATTAAAAACGATAAAAACAGAATCACCGAAATCTATTTATGGCTTTGCATCAACGAAAGATGATAAAGGAAAGTCTTTGGTTGAAAAATTTAATGCCGGATTAAAACAATTAAAAGAAAGTGGCGAGTATGCGACTATCGTGAACAAATATTTAGGTGGTTCATCATTAGCTGTAACGACACAAAATACACAAACTACAGTAGAAGATACGTCTATCATCGGTATTTTACGTACAAATGGTAGTCAAATTTTTAGTGGACTTTGTCAAACACTTTTATTAACGTTTATATCTATTGTTATTGCACTAATATTAGGTATGATTTTAGGATTGTTCAGTGTTTCTCATAATAAAGTATTGATGTTTTTCTATCAAGTTTATATTGATATTATGCGTGGTACACCACTCTTGGTTTTAGCCTTTTTCGTTTATTTTGCTATACCACAATTTTTTAATTTCAAATATACAGATGCATTTTTACCAAGTTTGATAACATTAGGATTAAATGCAGCTGCCTATATAGGTGAATTATTTAGAGCAGGTATCAACGCTGTAGATAAAGGACAATTCGAGGCTTCTAGTAGTTTAGGATTACCATATCATACAACAATGCGAAAAGTTATTTTACCTCAAGCGTTAAAAGTCATGATTCCACCATTTATTAACCAATTTGTGATGACATTAAAAGACACTTCTATCTTATCAGCTATTGGATTAGTAGAATTAACACAAACAGGAAGACTTATTATTGCTAGAACGTATGCGTCAGGAAATACATGGGTTGTTGTAGCTGCTATTTATATTATTTTAATTACATTACTAACAAAACTATCAGCATTATTAGAGAAAAAATGGCATTAAAAAAATTATTCAAAAGTAAACAATTTAGAAGTATATTATCATAGTAAAAAGTCTTGACATCAACATGTTCAACAAGTTGATGTCAAGACTTTTATTGATTTTCAGTTTATTCCTTTTCTTCGTTATCTCTAATTGAATATTTGTAAAATTTTCTTGTTAGAGCAAAAATAGTAAAAATAGTAAGAGATACACACGAAACGATATAACTGATAAGTTCATTTTTTATTTCTGAAGCAATAACAGCTATTACTAATTGAAAAAAGATCCATAAAATCGCTTTTATATTCGTTGTTGTAAAGTGAACATACATTTTATACATAACAATTAAGTACCAAATACCAAAATAAAGTAAACCTATTATCAATAGTAAGAAAATAGGACCTAATTGTAGGAAGAGTGAGGTATAATCTGTTATATCACGATATTGAAAAATAGTGGATACAATAAATACAGCCATACCAATAATACATATCAAAGGAATAATCGTAAACCAAATAAATTTTTTTATACCATTTTTATGTTTTTCTTTATGTAGCACGTCTTTAGGTAGTTGCATATTTTTACTATAAGACAAATAACCTAAGAAATAGGCACTTGAAAAAGGTATAAAAGCACGTAGTGGAGATTTATATTGTGATAATTTTAGTAATTTATAATAGGCTATTGCAGACGTAATATACGATATTAGCAAGGGAATTAATGAATTAGATAATAAAGATCGATTTTCATTCATAAACAACACTCCTTTTTTATTTCTTTTATTGTAAGCGTTGTTTTTACTTTTGTAAAGCCAATGCACTTTTAATGAAAATAATACATCATCCTTAAAAAATATGCTATAATGAAAAATGTGCATAAAAGGTTAGGAGTGAGAAGATGGAAATGGAAAAAACAGCATATATGAGCATGTTGTACGATTTTTACGGAGGGCTCCTAACAGCAAAACAAAAAGAATATTTAGAATTATATTATGAACAAGATTTATCGCTGAGTGAAATTTCTGAGGAGCTAAATGTTAGTAGACAAGCTGTATATGATAATATTAAGCGTAGTGAGCAAATATTGGCACATTATGAAAGTGTCCTGCGGTTAATTGAACAATATGCTGTAAATGAAAAACATCTAAAAGTATTACAAGAATATGTTCGTACACATTATCAAGAGGACGCTGTGTTGCATCGTCTTGTTCAAGAAATAAGGAATGGAGAGGATAAATAATGGCTTTTGAAGGTTTATCTGAACGCTTACAAGGAGCGGTCAAAAAGCTAGGTAGAAAAGGAAAAATTACCGAAGCTGATTTAAAAGAAATGATGCGTGAAGTACGTTTAGCATTATTAGAAGCAGACGTTAACTTTAAAGTTGTCAAAGAATTTGTAAAAAAAGTAAATGAACGAGCTTTAGGAGCAAATGTGCTAGAAGCATTGTCTCCTGCTCAGCAAGTCATTGATATTGTTAATGAAGAATTAACAGCCTTAATGGGAGGCGAGCAAGAACCGTTCCGGTTTTCTGTTAAACCACCGACAGTTGTGATGATGGTTGGTCTACAAGGGGCAGGTAAAACAACAACTGCTGGTAAATTAGCGAATTATTTGAAAAAACAAGAACATAAACGCCCAATGTTAGTAGCCGGCGATATTTATCGTCCTGCAGCAATTGAACAATTAAAAACAATTGGTCAACAATTAGAGCTACCTGTTTTTTCATTAGGTGATACAGTTAGTCCAGTTGATATTGCAAAACAGGCCATTGATAAAGCCATTTTAGATGGTAGAGATTTAGTCATTATTGATACAGCAGGTCGTTTACATGTGAATGAAGAATTGATGTTGGAATTAGAACAAATTAAAGCGGTGGCTAATCCGACAGAAATTTTACTTGTTGTCGATGCAATGACAGGGCAAGATGCTGTTAATGTTGCACAAGCATTTAATGACCGTTTAGATATTACGGGTGTTATTATCACAAAACTTGACGGTGATACTAGAGGTGGGGCAGCCTTATCTATTCGTCAAATGACAGGTAAACCAATTAAATTTACTGGTCAAGGTGAAAAATTAGATAATTTAGAACCATTCTATCCAGATCGAATGGCATCACGTATTCTTGGTATGGGCGATTTAATGACATTGATTGAACGTGCAAAACAAGAATTTGATGAAAAAGAAGCTGCTAAAATGGCAGAAAAAATGCGTGAGAACACATTTAACTTTAATGATTTTATTGCTCAAATGGATCAAGTATCCAATATGGGACCTTTAGAAGATTTAATCAAAATGATTCCAGGTATGAGTAATATTCCTGGAATGGACCAGTTAAAAATTGATCCAAAAGATATGGCACATATGAAAGCCATTGTCTTATCCATGACACCAAGTGAACGTGAAAATCCAGATAGTTTAACGCAAAGTCGTCGCAAACGTATTGCCAAAGGATCAGGACGTAATATCATGGAAGTTAACCGCATGATTAAACAATTCAATGAATCACGTAAGATGATGAGCCAAATGTCAAAAGGTAATCTAGGAGGTTTGGAAAATCTTATGGGTGGTGGTGTCAAAGGAAAACTTGGGAAACTTGCCATGAAACAAATGATGAAAAAGGCAAATAAAAAAGCGAAAAAGAAAAAAAGATAGATAGTTTGCGAGTTGATGAATAGAAGCATCAACTCGCAATATTTTTCAATAAAAAATAAGCGAAGAAATGGAAGATGTCCATTTGCTTCGCTTGTTTTTAGTGATTTAAAAAATTATAAACGTACATACCGCTACCGATAATGATAGATCCCAATGTTGCAATGAGCATTAACCACACAACAATTTGTGTAATTTTTTCCATTTTTGTTTTCTCTTTTTTCTTATACATATATAAACTCCAATCTATTCTTTCGTATACATTATAATGAAATACCCTTTAAAAATCAACTTTTAGACGCTCAATAATAGACTTATCCGGAGATACAAATAATGTTTTTTGATTTTCATAAATAACAAATCCTGGTTTTGCACCATTCGGTTTTTTTATATATTTGACAGCAACATAATCGACTGGGACATTTGATGATGCTTGAAATTTTGAATAGTACGCAGCAATTTGTGCAGCTTCTAATAATGTATCTTGACTAGGAGAGTCATGTTGAATAATAACATGGGAGCCCGGAATGTCTTTTGTATGTAACCAGATATCTGTTTTTTTAGCTTGTTTCAGTGTTAATGTATCATTTTGTAAATTATTCCGTCCAACTAAAATAGATATTCCGTCGCTAGAACAAAATTGTAGTGGTGCTAGTTTTTTGTGTTGTTGTTTTCGGTTCATTCGGTTTTGCTGTTTCAAATAACCTGTTGAAATAAGTTCTTCTTTAATCGCCACCAAATCTTCTGTATTTGCTAATTTAATTTGTACAAGAACACTTTCTAAATACATATTTTCATTTTGTGCTAGTTCAATTTGTTCATCAAGATGAGAAATTGCTTGTTTTAATTTTTGATATTTTTTGAAGTAATATTGTGCATTTTGTGTCGGTGTTAATTCAGGTTTTAGTGTGATAGTCATTGGTTTATTATCATCATAAAAATTTAAAAAAGTTCCAGAGGTTTGTCCTTTTGGTATTTCATAAGAAAAAGCTGTTAAAATCTCACCTTTGATACGGAATGTATCTGCATGTTCAGCGGAATTTTTTTCTGTATGCAGTTTATTTAATTTATCTAGATTTTTATCAATAATTTGTTGTAGTTTATAGATTAAATTTCCACTTAATTGTTGGACACGTTCTAATTTTGCTTTTTCTTGATAAAAGACATCTAATAATTCGTGTAGAGAATTTATTTTTTCACCAGTTGTGTCTATACATGAAAAACCATGGGAGGTTAGTGATGGACAAGTAGGAGCGTTCTTTAATTGATAAAGACTATCCGACAAAGAGCATTGCTCGTGCTCCATTGTATCTAAGACCCATTGAATAGTATCTCGACCTAATCCTTGGAATGTTTCTTGAATAGATTTTGGATTTGCATCAACCGTGCTACAAATATGTTCCAATTCATTTTTTGAAAGTGTGATAATATTTTGTTTGTGTTGATACGGTGGGAGTGTGTATAGTTGATTGGCTGCCAATAAACGATATGAATTTTTTGTTTGTGACACACGTTTTAAACAATCCAAAATTTTATTCGTATAAGGATTGATTAAAAATAAATTACTATGTCTACCCATTAGTTCAATCGTTAGGTGGAGCAAATGCTCATCACCAATATCATCTTTATTTTGAAAAATAAAGGTTGTGATACGGTCAATACCCACTTGTTGAATATTTTTTAAAAAAGCACCTTCTAAATGTTTTCTTAGTAACATACAAAAATTTGGTGCTATTTCAGGATTGAAAAATGTTTCTTGTGTTAAATGGTATCTTGCTTGTGTTGGATGAATACTTAAAAGTAATTTATAGTTTTGGCGATTTGCACGCATCGATAATACAATTTCGTACGGACTAGGTTGATAAATTTTATTGATACGTCCATTTTCAAGCTGTTTTTTTAAATCGTTATTTATGTGATAGGTAAAAAATCCATCGAAGCTCATGCTTATCTCCTTTTTTTATTTAATATATTGGATACATTCTATCGTATTATTGAAAAAATAGCCAATAAATGAATGTAAACAAGTATAATTTCTGATATAATAGTTTTTATGTTAGTATGAAAAGGTGACGATAAGTGAACAAAAAAGTAAAGAAATCACATATTCCATTGCGATTAAATCTATTGTTTTCTGTTATAGTGATTTTATTTATTATCTTAATTGTAAGATTAGTGTCTTTACAATTAACAAATCATGATAAATACACAACTATTTTAACAGATACCAAAGCTATACACGTAAAAACGGAAATGGCAAGGGGACAAATTTTTGATAGAAATGGTGTTTTATTGGTTGGAAATAAGGCACATACGACCATTAACTATACAAGACATACACTTAATACGAGTGATATGGTAAAAATTGCAACACGTTTATCGGATTATATTTCTGTTTCAACAGAAGAATTAAAAGAGAGAGATTTGAAAGATTATTGGGCTGTTTTGCATAAAGATGAATTGAATAGTCGTTTGAGTACCAGTGAAAAAAAATTATCTGGGGTAGCTTTATATAATACGCAATTAGAAAAAATAACAGCAGAGGATATTATGTTCTCTGATAAGGATAAGCAAATTGCAGCTATTTTTACACGAATGAACAGTATTAGTTCATTATCTACGATAGCGATTAAAAATAGAGAGGTTACAAATGAAGAAATCTTTAATGTAACAGAGCATTTAACCGAATTAACAGGCATATCCATAGGTTCTGATTGGGAAAGAATTTATCCTGAAGGAGATTTTTTGAAAGCAATTCTTGGTAGTGTATCTACTGAGAAAACAGGGTTACCTCAACAAGAAGCTAATTTATTGATGGCGCAAGGTTATGCAAGTAATAGTCGTGTTGGAACTAGTTTTTTAGAGAAACAATATGACTCAGTTTTAAGAGGAACACCAAAAGTAACGTCTGTTACATTGGATACGAATAATAAAGTTATGTCTTCGACAGAAACATACGAAGGAAAAGCAGGTTCAAATCTTGTTTTGTCATTAGATACAGCATTACAAAAAAGAGTAGATGGCATTTTAACGAATTTTTTAACAAGAAATATTGAACATAAAGGATTAAATAGTTCTATTTATGCGGTTGTTCAAAAAACTAGTACTGGAGAAATTTTATCAATCAATGGTAAAAAATATGCTTATAATGAAGAAAAAGATACTTACGATACCTCTAAAATTGAAGATGATATTTTAGGTGCAATGAATAAAAATTTTGGTATGGGATCTGTTGTCAAAGCAGCCAGTGTAGGTATAGGGTATAAATACAATATAATCGATGAAGAGAATAATGTATTAATCGATTCTCCGTTGCATTTTCAAAATTCAAATGCAATTCGTTCTTTCTTCAATCAAGAGGGAAGTGTTGCGATAAATGATATTACAGCATTAGAACGTTCTTCCAACGTGTATATGGCAAAAATCGCCTTAGCAGTTGGAGGACAACCAGATTTTGCCACTGGGAACACATTGTCTATTATGGACGATACGATTTATAAATTGAGAAGAGAGTATGCTGCGTATGGTTTAGGAGGCTCTACTGGTATTGATTTACCAAATGTCAGCACGGGATATTCTCCATATCAAACACCACTTGTTGGGGCTGTCTACTTATCTTTTGGTCAGTATGATTTATACTCTCCACTACAAGTATCACAATATATGACGACAGTTGCAAATGACGGAGTGCGTTTTGCACCAAGACTAGTACGAGAAATTCGTGACATCAATAGCTTAACTGGTTTTGGGCAAGTTCAAACAGATATGACGCCAACATTGATGAATAAGGTTGATTTAACAACCTCTCAATTCAGTCGTATAAAAGAAGGTCTATACCGTGTTGTAAACGGATATTTAGGAACAGAATATACAAATTATGCTGGATTTGGTATATCAGTAGCAGGTAAATCAGGAACAGCAGAGGCCATTTATGACGGAGATATTAAAGACAAAGCACAATCAGAAGTAATCAACTCTATTTTTTCTGGATATGCTCCGAGTGATAATCCCGATATAACAGTAACTGTTGTTGTACCACATTTAGAAGGTAACGAAGGTTATGCGGGTCAAGTGGCTAGACAAATTTTTGCAACCTATTTTTATAATTAGAAGTTTTTCAGTAGTGAATGACATTAGTCATTACCAATAAAAGAGGAGAACTGACAATATGAACTGTCAGTTCTCCTTTTTTGTTTGCTATAGATATTCATTTTTATGAAAAGATATTTTGTATCATTGAGAATAAAGTTTGCTCGTTTGTTACAGTATAAGTAGATAATTTGTTTTTGTGTAAATCTTTATTAAACCAACACGTTTGCATATTTAATGCTAAAGCAGGTGCGATGTCATGATGATAGGAATCACCTATCATTAACGTATGTTCGGGCAATCTATCAAAAGTGTTTAAAACAGTATGAAAAACATGTTTATCTGGTTTAGCATATCCTAATTGTTCTGAAATAAACCAATATTTTTTGGGAATATACACTTCAATATTTAAGGCTTCTAATTTGATATTTTGTCCATAGGTAGGTCCGTTTGTTAAAATAGCCATTTGCTTATTGGCTTGTTTTAATAAAGTGAAAATATTTTTCATTGTATCTGATAAGGTGATATGTGTTTGGAAATAGCGATATTGTGATTGCATATGTTTAAGTGTGTCCATATTATACGGAACATGATAGTGTTCTAGTAATAGTCTAAAACGATAGGAATAAGATTGTTCTAAAGGCATTTCTTTACGTTGGACAGCTTGAAAAGCTATTTCAGAAAACACACTATACTGTTTAAAAACAGTATTTATTTTATCAGAGAATGTAAGAGAACACGATTGAACCATTTTTTCAAATGGTTCAATCGTGTCGTATAAAGTATTGTCTAAATCAAAGATAATCAGCTCTATATTAGCGTTTCTTTTTGGATATATCATAAGTGAATCCCTCTCCTAGCACATTATGGACATCTGATATTGTCATAAATGCTTTTGGATCGATGTGGTTGACTAATTTTGTAATATCTACAACTTGATTTCTATCTACGACGATGTATAGTATTTGTTTTTCTTCTTTTGTATAGGAACCATGCCCGTGTAAGACTGTTACACCACGATATAAGTCGGTTAAAATTCGTTGGCTAATTTCTTCATGATGTTCAGAAATAATTAAAATCGACTTTCTGACGTTGAAACCTTCCAAAATATAATCAATCACTTTAACAGCAACAAATAACATAATCAATGTATAAATACTTTTTTCAAATCCGATTACAAATGCAGAAGGACCGACAATAAATAAGTCAATGACAAATAATGCTGTACTTGTTGGAACATTGAAATAACGATTGATGATAAGAGCGATAATATCTGTTCCGGCTGTTGAGCCACCTGCCCAAATAATAAATCCGATAGATGTTCCGCTCATTAATCCACCAACGATTGGAACCAATAACTGATCGTGCATGACGTATTGAAATGAAGAGGTTAAGCGAACAAAAACAGAAAAAATAGCAAATGAGTAAATTGTATAAAAAATGGTTGATTTTTCCAAATATTTATAGCCAATTGCCATTAAAACGAGGTTGATTAAAAAATAAGATAATTCAACGGGAATTTGTGCAACATAGTATAAAAGTAGTGAAATACCAGTGACACCACCTTCTCCCATATGGTTTGCTAATAAAAATGTATTAACAGCTATAGCAAAAACTAAATTCCCTAAAGTAATAATAAATAATGATTTCCAAGAAATATTTTTCACCTTATTGTTCTCCTTTCTTATGTATATGGTACCGAAAAATTGTAACATAACCTTTTTCATTATTCAATTATCTATTTAAATATTTTGTCAAAAATAGACATAAAATGTATATAGTTAATAATAGGAAGATGGAGGAGAAAACTATGATTGAACAAATTGCAGATAAAATGATGCATACTGCTTTAGAAAAATCTATTTCAGATATTCATATTATGCCTAAACAAAAGATGTATATCATCTATTTCCGTTATTTAGGTAAATTAGTGATATTTAAAACATTAACTTATGAGATAGGAGAACAACTCATAAGACATTTTAAATATATAACAGGATTAGCTGTCGGTGAAAAAAGAAAATCTCAAACAGGATCGGCAACTTATAAAATAGCTAATGTATCTTTTGATATTCGAACATCGACCATTTGTAATGTGTATTATCAAGAAACAATGGTTATTCGTTTACTTAAAATAAAAAAAGAAACAGGTGTTATTCAACATTATTTTCCTAAGAAAATAGATGCTTTATATAGATTATTCACGAAAAAACAAGGCATGATTATTTTTTCTGGACCAGTCGATTCGGGTAAAACAACGCTCATTCATTATTTATTATCAAAAAAATACAATGAAAAGCCTATTCATATTATGACTTTAGAAGATCCGGTAGAGATTATTAACGATCATTTTTTACAAACGGAAATCAATACATCCATAGGTGTTGATTATCAACACTTAATAAAAGCAAGTTTGAGACATCATCCAGACATTTTATTTATTGGGGAAATACGAGATGAACAAACAGCTGCAATGGCGGTTAGAGCATCTTTAACAGGACATTTAGTAGTTGCTACTATTCATGCAAAAAGTTGTGAAGGTTGTATGATGAGATTATTAGAATTAGGTGTTTCAAAAGTGTTGTTAAAAGAAGTATTAACAGGAATTGTGATGCAAAGGCTTATTCCTAGATACTGTCCATTTTGTGAAATGGAATGTTTGTTTTATTGCACGCATATCCCGAGTCACGAGAAACGCTTATTGTTAACATGTGTTATGACAGAAAGCGATATTCAATTATATTGGACGACAAATAAAGGGAAATCTATGCAGTTTGATAAGCTTTTATCTAAATTATATGCCTTGTCTTATATAGGAAAAGAAACATTGGAGGAGTATCGAATTGGGGTATCGCTTTAAAAAAGAACACCAAGCAGAATGTTTAATCAAATTATCTGAATTATTAAAAGAAGGATTTCCTTTGTCAGAGGCTTTGACGTTCTTAGTGCATTTGATGGTGAAACAAAAACCTATATTTGTCTATATGGAACAAGCTTTAAAATCTGGTAAATCATTTGACTCTATTTTAGGAATATGTGGGTTTGATCAGTCTATCACAACAAGAATTTATTTAGCACAATTACACGGTCATTTACAAGAAGTCTTGTTCAGTTGCGGTCATCAATTAAAAGAACGACGAAAGCAATATCAAAAAATACAACAACTGTGCTTGTATCCAACTATATTATTGTGTTTTATTATTGGATTGATTATTGGGATCCAGCAATTTTTTTTACCCAGTTTAGAAGATATGTTTCATCAATCTAATTATGAAAATAGTCAGTTTACTTTTTTTCTTATAAAAACATTACCTGTTTACATATTATGGAGCATTGTTATGTGTGTTCTGTGTTTTTTGTTATTGCTTTTTTATTATCAAAAGCAATCTCCTATGAAAAAAGCTGGGTTTTTAAGTAAAATTCCTTTTATTAAAAAGTGGATAAAATGGTATTATACGTCTTATTTTTCCAGGGAGCTCGCTTATTTGTTAGGAAGTCAGTACGGTTTTAATGAAGTGGTCGATGTATTGAAAAGAGGAAACACCTTACCGTTATTGAAAGAGTTTATCGTATTGCTTGAACACTATATGCAACAAGGACAAACGATAAGTGATGTTATTCGTAAGTTGCCGTTTTTAAGTGAAGAAATGGCACTTGTCATTGAACATGGAGAAAAAATTAGCCATTTATCAATGAAATTATTTGTCTTTTCAAAAGATAATTTGGAAAAATTAGAAAAGGATATTCATCAAAAAATGACATGAATACAGCCTATTCTTTTTTTGAGTGTGGGTCTATTTATTGTTGCAATTTATATTGCTTTAATGATGCCAATGTTTGATATGGTTAATCATGTTTTAGTTGAATAAAAGGAGGATATATATGTTTAAATCACTAAAAAATAAAAAAGCTTTTACACTTTTAGAGATGATTATTGTTTTGTTTATTATTTCTATTTTAATGCTACTAATTGTCCCTAATTTAACAGATAAGAAAGAGCGTATTGATAAACAAGGTACACAAGCATTGGCAAATGTTGTACAAACACAGGCAGCTTTATATTTATTAGAGCATCAAGATCGTTCTGTTTCTTTAGAAGCTCTGCTAGATGAAGGTTATTTAAATGATAAGCAAATAAACGAAATCAATCAACGTCATATTACACTTTCTGGAGATGGGCATGTATCTTATCCGACAGAATAAAGGTATGTTATTTATGGATAGTCTAATTGCTCTAATGATTATCACATTTTTGTTCGTTATAGGTATTCAATTTCAAAAAAGTGCTCTACAAGATATGACGTGTCAATTATTTTTTGAAGCGTTTCAAGAAAAATTACTTTAGCCGAGTTGTAAAATAAAGTGCAAAAGCAAAATAGTGTTATAAAAACAAAAAAAGACAGATAATTAACTTACTAAGATTCACCACAAAATTAGAAAGGTCATTATCATGTCTAAAACAAATTATAAC
>NZ_WNJX01000030.1:0-19951 GCF_010892375.1 Granulicatella sp. zg-84
GAGAAAAAGATATTTTCTGTGATTGGGTATAGACGTTTTCATCGCAATCCTGACCATAAGTTTTTTCGCTATGATTCATCTAGAGATTGTTTTACGGATACACGTACGGGAGAAATTTATACCTACAGAAACATTGATAGACAAGGATATAAGCAGTATCGTATAAGCGATAACAGTAATAAACGGATACTACGTCGAGCGATAGATGCTGATGTATATGATAGATGTCGTGAACGTCGATTATCTACGTTTGGGAAAGCACTATATAAACGACGGAAAGAAACGATTGAGCGTAGCTTTGCAGACTCTAAACAAAATCATGGGTATCGGTTTGCACAATATAGAGGAGTAGCCAAGATGCAACAGTACACTTGGTTATCTTGTGCTGCCCAAAATATGAAAAAAATGGCAATTCTGCTCACGAGAGATAGCCATTTTTTACAATATAGTTCTTTATTTATCATTTTTAAATGCAAAATCCAACGTATTTTTCAAAACTGGAAAAATACGTTGGATTTTTTATCGCTATTGTCAACAGTCTGAGTAAATAGCGTTTGCTATTTACTGCCTTTTTTATTTAAAAACCATATTTTTTATGTATAAATATAATGATGTTTTGTATAAGGGGAAAAAGTAGAAATCATTGGGGGAGTTGACAAAGAGCATCTCTCAAGTGATAATGGATACTATATTTAAAAATTGATTTTTATACAGGGGGATTATGGGTGTAAAATCAATAGCCAAAAGGAGATTCAGACGTGAAAAAACGAATAAAGCGAATGGTTCTAATCATGTGGAGTTTAGCACAGTTGTTTGGAAGTATGGCCTATTCAGTGAATGTAGCGCACTCTGATAACACAAATTGGTGGGGAAGTATACCGACACGATTTTTTGATTTTGGTAAGTTTGCATTTCCAATAAAACTGGAAAATCTTGAACAACGTTCAGAACTTATCAAAAAAGAAATTGTAAGGCATGAAGATGGGACATTTCGTATTATTTGGGAGTATAAAACGCACTTAACGGGTATAAAACAAGTGACGCAAGTCCAAAAATTAGAAACTTATTTTACGACAACAAAAGATTCAGGATTGGGGCAACCTGTTATTACCTCTATTCAAAAAGATGGTGTGGATATTACTGATACGGTTATACATACGACAACATCTGATTTATTAAATTCAACAGAAGAAGTCACAACGGATGTTAACAATGGTAATTATACATATATTATTGAAACGCCAGTCTTAGATATACGTGATAACTATGCTCTTGATTTTTATACGAATTTATCAGTACTTGTGAAAAAGGGTGTAGAAGTAACTTATAATGGTCAAAAAATAGTGTTAGAACAAGATAAACAGTTTGACTTACCTGCCTCTTCTAGAGTTTTTTTATCTGGTGATGATAAAGACTTATTAACGCTTAGACAAGATGCTCCTGTATCACACTCATTATTAGAAAATAAACAGTTATTAGGAGGAGAGTATCTGTCAGAAACGTCTGTTCGATGGACATCTTCTTATTTTAATACAGAATCTGTACCGGTTACGACAACATTTAATATGACGCCTGATCACTCGCAAGAACCGGTTAGTATGAAAGTTTATTATTATAAACCTAGTCATGATGCACATGCATACGTTTTAGATAGAGTTGAAGAAGAAACGACGACGAATTTTACGGTATCGGACATACCGAGTGGTTGGATTGTTCAAACAGAAGTGATAACACATATTACAAATGAAAAAGAAGAGCATTGTATACCAAATGCAAGTTTGGAATCTTTAAAAACAGATTTATCTATTCGTAAAATTTGGGAAAATGAATCTAGACCCGTTGAAACGAGTTATGACATTCTTAAAAATAATAATCTTTTTGAACATGTAATCTTACCTCCCTCTGAAGCGGAATATGTTTTAGAAAATATTGATAAATTTGATGTAGATACATCAGGTAGACGTCATCGGCATCTTTATAAGGTGAATGAAAATGTACCTGATGGGTATTATCTTTCTTATTATGGTGTTGAAAATAATACATTGCACTATTATTTTGCCAATAAAGAAGAGATTCAAGAAACTCCGAATATAACAGAAACAGCATGCAATATGTATGGTGTGACGAAAGTACACGACTTAGAAATCGACTGGTTTACATCAAAAACTTGGACTGGTTGGGGTGGAAATTTGAGGTTTGATTTTAAAGTACCTGCACATGTTCATGCGGGAGATTCGTTTTCCGTGACTTTACCAGAAACTATCTTTTTTGGGCATACACCTGATGCATCTAAAGTGTATGAACGACTAGATATTGGTGACAAAAAAGGAGCCATTGAAATTTATCATGTAGCGGATAGAGAGTTTAAATTCGTTGTCACAGAAAATGGTGTTTCTCCTGTCGATTATTTGGGTTATTTTGAATTACAAGGAGCTCATGAAAATAAAGAAAATATTTCTTCTGTGAATGGGGGAAAACCGAAACAAGATAGAGAGTATTACTTTGGTGGTATTCAACCGACAACAACAGGGGATTTACGTCAAGGGAATGCGAATAAATGGGAAGGTCCATTAGTATTTGAAACGACAAATACTTTTTCTTCAACGTCCTGCCATTCTCAACTAAAAAATAGAACGCTTGTTCACTATGATGATACAGTATCAGCCAATGTTTCTCCTCAAATTGGAAAAGGTATTGTTGAAGAGGGAGCCGATTATATTGTTTGGGAACTTGTGTTTAATTCGGCTGGTTGGAA
Organism: Granulicatella sp. zg-84; assembly: GCF_010892375.1. Classification (NCBI taxonomy): domain Bacteria; kingdom Bacillati; phylum Bacillota; class Bacilli; order Lactobacillales; family Carnobacteriaceae; genus Granulicatella; species Granulicatella sp. zg-84. The sequence continues at coordinate 2,756 of NZ_WNJX01000030.1, forward strand.
TAGAGATTCAAATCTACATAGACAAAACCAACGTCGTTTTTGGGAGGTGTTAAATAAAGACATTCCTCTATACCATGGAAATGATGCGTCTAGTTTAGAAAAAGATGTACAAGTCTTTATAGCAGATTCTGCACCAGGTGGCTATGTGGGAAGTACAAAAAAAGCATTATTTCCTAATCGAGAACCTGATACACCGGAATTAGAAATTGAATTTGGTCCTGCTGCTAAGAGGGATTTATTAGGTAAAGGGAACCAAGATTTAACAGTCACAAGTTTTTATGATGATAACGGTCATGTACAAACGATAAAAAATAATTATCAAATCGCATTTTTTATAAAGAAAAATTTAGGGACAAAAGCTGTTGTAGCACGTGTTAAAACAAGAAAAATGCCAAATCCTCAATACAATATGTATTTAAATTCGGCGTATGCCTCCTTCCGTTCAGGAACAACGGAACCCTATAAAATTATTGCTGCGTCAAAACCTGTAGATAAAGAGGGACATATTTTTTATCCAAATGTCTTTTCTTATTCGTTTAAAAAAGTTGAAGAAATAGACGGATATACACAACCGATGATAAATAAGACGGCTACATTTCTTTTATATGACGAAGAAATATTACCCTCTGGAGAAAAAAGAAAAAACACATTAGGAACATATACGTCAGATAAAACAAATGGATTGGTGACTTTTGACAATTTATATCCAAATATTCCCTATTTTTTTAAAGAAATAAAAGCACCAAATGGATTTGAAAGAGATGATACAGAACATGCATTAATGGTTGATGATCAAGGAAATACGACTGTTGATGGGCATACTTATACAAGTGAACATCTTCAAGAAATTATCAATAGACGTTCTCCAAATTCTAAAGACACAACATTGACAGTTGTCAAAAAAGATAGTTTAACCAATCAACTTTTATCTGGTGCTGTTTTTGAATTAGCCAATCAAACAGGGACATATCGTGTTAGACAAGGGGAGATGTCCTCGGCAAGCACTATGGTATTTACACATTTATCTCCTGGAGAATATACATTAACTGAGGTGACACAACCTACTGGCTACATTCTATTATCTAAACCAATTACTTTTACGGTACAAACTGATGGGACAATTCAACAAACAAGTGAACATAATGCTGTATATGCTAATTTAACCAATCATCAATTAAATCTTGAATTACATATAAAAAATAGTAAACAGCTTTATCATTTTGATGTTATAAAGAAAAATACACAAAATGAACATCAATTATTGCAAGGGGCAACATTTAGATTGTATAAGGAGGATCAAATTACACAAATTGGTATTGATAAAACGACCGATGAACAAGGACATGTGCAATTTCATTCATTAAAACCAGGTATGTATTATCTTCAAGAAGTCATTGCTCCAGTTGGTTATCAGTTAAACGATAAAAAATACCCTGTACTAATTGCAGAGGACGGTACGGCACATCTAAAAAAATCGGATAGTCACGTTTTTGAAAATCAAAGTGATACGCAAGGATTGACGATTATTGATAAAAATGATGAACAAACATATCACATAAAATTGATAAAAATAGATGCGGCGACGAATGCTTTATTACCAAATGCACGTTTTTCAATAAAACAAAGTGCGGATAAACAAGCTAGTGTTTATAATGGACAAATTGCTACGCTGACAACTGGAGAATTTGAATTTGATAATCAAAATAGGGGATTTGGTAAGGGAACTTACTATATTCATGAAGAAATTGCACCAAATGAGTATCAAATATTATCTGAAGCAATTCCAATAACACTTTCTGAAACGGGAAATATTATTGTATCTGAAAAATATAAAGATATTGTCCTTATTGATAAGAACGAACAGGAAAATATTGTGAATATTCGTATCAAAAATGTTAAAGTTGGCGAATTTCCAAAAACAGGTAGCTTTATTGGAACAGAAGTATTCTTATTAGTAGGCATTAGTTTAATGATGAGCTGTTTTTGGTTATATCATAAACAGAGAAAATAGTAAAATTGTGCTGATGAGTTTTTTTCATCAGCACAATTTTTGATAGGAGATACAACTAAAGTATGATTTCTTGGAGAACGCTTTAAAAAGCTGTTTTTTAGTAGTATAATCATGATAAGGAAAAAGGTGTGTAATGATGAAAAATATTAAATTAACAGTCGATAAAACGATACCTAAAGAAAGTTATTTTTATAGTATCTATGATGAAAATAAAAAGCAACGTATTGAGTGTTTGAAAAGCTTAAAAGATGAACAAGAGATTGCATTAGAGGACGATGTAGAGATAATTAGTATTCGCTCTTTTTATGGACGGAGTAATCGTATCCAAGTTGAACAGGATATGCATTTACATTTCTCAACAGTAATGAAGATGTATACTATGTATGGATTGTTTGAAGGACTATTACTCTTGTCCGTGCAGTTATTTATAAAAGAATGGTGGATTTATGGTATTGCTTTTTTAGTGATGTTATTCACTATCTTGTTTATATACTGTCATTATTATTTATTAAAAAGAATAGATTAAGAGGAAGAAACGATGAACAAAGTGATTATTAAAAAAGATGATATGAGTTTTTGGTTAAGAGCACTATCTTGTCATGTTTATGACAGTGAAACAAAGAAAAAAATTGCGACCATTCATAAACGTCAAACAGAAGTGGTGTTGGAAACAAATGCAAATAGTGTTTATGTTGCATCGATATTAGGAAGAGGAAGAAAATGTTCTATTGAAAATGGAGATATACTCTTTTTATCATATCAGAATAGATTATTGTTTGTATTATTTGCTGCTATTTATGCTATTTATGTGATTTCAAAAAAATTCTCCAAAGGATATGGTATCCTGTTTATGTTATTTATATTAGTCATAAATTATTTTGAAAATTATGAATTAACTTATGCAGGTAATACTTACAAAACTGAAGAAAAAGACTCTATTTTAATTTCAACATCTAACCCTTATACAACTTTTAATATATATGGTAATAAAGAAAAAATTGGTGTTTTACTAGCCAATCATAATGTATTTTATATATCTGACATGGAAAGTGTCGTAATACATATTCGACATATTCTTTCTCGTTGTAGAGCTGTTCAGGCAATAAAAGGAGACGTGTTTATTTTACAACGCTCAGCATTATCTTATGTACCACTTACATTTATATTCTTATCATATATCAATCCATTATTTTTTATTGGCTTTTTATTATCATTGCCACTCGCCTTTTTATATGGGTTTAAACTATCTAAAGTGAAATAAAAAATTTTTTAAAAAGTAAAAAGGAGGTATATAAATGAGTACAATTACCGTTATAAAACAAAAAGTATTTGAATTAAATCATATATCATGCCATATTTATGATAATCAAACAGATACTAAAATTGCAACAATAGCACCACATGAATGTTCTAAAACGATTGAAACAGACGCAAAAGAGATTTATGTTAAGACGCTATTTGGTCGCTCGACAGCTACTCCTTTAGACCAAACAGATACACTTTTTATTTCACAAAAATATACAGTGGCGTGTTATTTTCTTGTTGCTGCGGGTATCCAGATTCGAGATTTAAGAGCAAATTGGTTTGTCATATTAGGCATTTTGGGAATTTGGTTTTTCTTTAGACAGATGATGTATATTATGACACCAATCCAACATGTGCAAACGACTGAAGAAAATGTACTTATATTCAAAGAATCACCAACAGTTAACTATACATTGACTCTAGATAATGGCGACAAATTATCTTACAAAGGAGATAAACCCCTACTTGTAATAGTCCCCACACAAACATTGCAAGTAACAAGTTGGCATGGATATTCTAAAAAAGTATTGGTGAATGCGTACGACAAACTAATCATTACGTCTGATAATACGTTTTATGGAAGGATAGTAATCATTTTAAGTATATTCAAAGTTCTGTTTGATTATTATTTCGGTCATATAGGAGATATAAAATACTCCGTATATATGGGAGTTTCTTTATTGTTATATTTGGTTTTATTATTTATACCACAGTTGTTCAAAGTATATCACATTGAAAAATTACCTGTGGAGGAAGTATACAATACATATCATCATGATTAGAGATGATTTAAATATAGTGTGCCACAAGATGATTAAATATTATCTTGTGGTATTTTTAGTAGGGGGTAAAGATGAATCAGGGTATCTCTAAACTGAATATCACATCGTGAATGTTTATTCAAAACAGTAGCTGCTATTTCTCGTATGAATGGTTTGTTTCACTATGGTAAGCAGGTAAATGCTTTCTTCTTTATAATGGGTTTACTCTCTCTTATTTTGGTTATTTATGCTATAATAAATATGAAAACTAGTAAACATAAATATGATGAAGGAAGAATGATATGACACAACAATATGAGTATCCAATAGACTACACATGGACGCAACAGGAAATGACAACGGTCATCACATTGTTTAATGCGGTGGAATCAGCGTACGAAAAAGGTGTTGATACACAGGTATTCTTAAAAGCGTATCAAGCATTTAAACAAGTTGTCCCTTCTAAAAGTGAGGAAAAGCAACTAGGTAACACTTTTGAAAAACGATCAGGCTATTCATTATATAAAGTATGGAAGAAAGCACAAGAAACACCTAAAAAGATATATATGGAGAAATGAAATGATAGAGCAATTACACCAAGAAATAAAGGCGTGGATAAAACAAGCTGGTGAAATGGCGAAAAAGGGTTTAGAGGACGGACTTACTGTTGATACAAAAACATCGGCATCAGATTTAGTCACAAATATAGATAAAGCCATTCAAGAATCTTTTATAGCGTATATTTATAAACATTATCCAACGCATCATATTTTAGGAGAAGAAGATGATACACATATTACGTCCATGAATGGATATGTGTGGATTATTGACCCCATTGATGGTACATTAAATTATGTGAAAGAAAAAGAAAATTATGGCATTACGGTTTCTTTATACATCAATGGACAAGGAACGTTGGCATACATATATGATGTTGCTAAAAGTCATTTGTATCACATGATAGCAGGGCAAGGTGTGTACTGTAATGAAGAAAAATTACAACCCTTAGATTGTGGATTATTAAAAGATACCGTGATTAGCATATCCTCAAGTGCGTTAGATATACCTGTTTATCAAGAGATAATGAAAAAGGCGTTATCAGTACGTGTGATAGGCTGTTCGTCCCAATCATTTATCCGCGTGATAACAGGGAAATATGGAGCATATATATCATGTGCTTTACCTTCTTGGGATTTTGCAGCAGGTGCTATGATGATTAAAGAACTTGGCGGTAAATGCACACAGCCAGCAGGAACAGATTTGAATATACTACAAAAAACACCAATTATTGCATCGTCAGGTACGATACATCAAGAACTAATAAATATGGTAAAAGGATGTTGATATGAAAATCGTACACGCTAAAGTGGAACAATTACCACAAATTTTAAACATCTATGCCTATGCAAGAGAACAAATGAAAAAATCGGGTAATCCAAATCAATGGAAAGATAATCGCCCATCGATTGATGCAATAAAAGAAGACATTCGACAAAAAAGATGTTTTTTGCTTGTTGAAAAAGATGTGATTTGTGGAGTATTTGCTTTTATGATTGAACCAGATATATACTATCGAGCTATTTATCATGGAAACTGGTTGAATGATGGGCCTTATGGTGTTATTCACCGTGTTGCCAGTAGTGGACAACGAAAAGGTGTATTGAACGACATTTTAGATTACTGTGAAACACAAATTGATAATATTCGTATTGATACGCATGAAGATAACCGTATTATGCAACATTTATTAGAAAAAAGAGCGTATGTAAAATGTGGGATTATTTTTGTTGATGATCAAACACCTCGATTAGCCTATCAAAAAGTAATTGACAAAAAACATAATTAGTAACACAGAAATACTCAAATGTTTTTCTTGCTTTTCTCATCATAATTTGTTAGAATGACACTGTTGTATGCACACCAGCTACAACCGCACGATGTAGCGTTATAAAGACCGAAAGGCACGTACATTGGCGAGTCTAAGTGAACAATAAGGAGGTGCAAATATGTACGCAATTATCAAAACAGGTGGTAAACAAGTCAAAGTTGAAGTAGGTCAAGCAATTTACGTTGAAAAATTAAACGTAGAAGCTGGCGAAAAAGTTGTCTTTGATGAAGTTGTTTTCGTAGGTGGAGAAACAGTTAAAGTTGGTGCTCCATTCGTGTCAGGAGCAACTGTTGAAGGAACTGTTGAAAAACAAGGACGTCAAAAGAAAGTTGTAACGTTTAAATACAAACGTAGAAAAGATACACACCGTAAACAAGGTCACCGTCAACCATATACAAAAGTTGTTATCAATGCAATTAACGCATAATAACAGGTGACAAGATGATTCAGATTATCTTTAAAAAGAACGAAAAAAACAAATGGGTATCGTTTGAAATAACGGGGCATGCACAATTTGCCGAACATGGAGAAGACATTGTCTGTGCGGCCGTATCAGCCTTAGCTATTACAACGTGCAATAGCATTGAACACATTGCTAAATATCAGCCGATTATTGATATAGAAGAAGAATTTGGTGGATATATGTATGTTGAAGTTTTGGATGATTTAACAAACGACCAACACTATATTACGCAAATTTTATTAGAAAATCTCTATTTAGGACTTTGCGAGATTAGTAAAGAATATCCTGATTTTGTTCAATTTCAATGATGAAAGAAACCAACGAGGAGGTGCAACCAAATGTTGAAAATGAATTTACAATTATTCGCCCACAAAAAAGGTGGAGGTTCTACTTCTAACGGACGTGACTCACAAGCGAAACGTTTAGGTGCTAAACGTGCAGACGGTCAACACGTATTAGGTGGAGCAATTTTATATCGTCAACGTGGTACAAAAATTCATCCAGGTTTAAATGTAGGCCGTGGTGGAGATGATACACTATTTGCAAAAGTAGAAGGTATCGTACGTTTTGAGCGTTTAGGACGTGACAAAAAGCAAGTTTCTGTTTATCCAGTAGCTGCTAAATAATGAAATTAGAGGTTGAAGCGGTAACGTTTCAGCCTTTTTTTAAGGAAGGATGTGTTAATCATGACGGATAAAGATCATGTATTATCACTATATGATGTTCTCAATCAATCTGCACAATTATTATCTTCAGATTTAGAAACAGCTTATTTAGAAGGGCTAGCTGAAACATTACAAAATTTAGTGTTTGAACAAAAAGCTCAACAAGTAGATGGATTGCCAAGTCAAGAAACGATTCAAACATTAAATCAGTTATATCAATTGATTGATTTAAATGCATATACAAAAGAAGAAAAAAGAAAAGCCATTCAACTTGCTTTATTACAAGCTATTCAAAAGGATAATATTCAATCAAATCATCAAATAACACCGGATAGTATTGCATTTTTGATTGGGTATTTTATGAATACATTAAGCAAAAAGCCGATACGATTATTGGATATTACAGCTGGGACAGGAAATTTATTAAGTGCTTTATTAAATCATTTCGGAGATGAACATATTGAATCAACGGCTATTGAAGTTGATGAGTTATTAGTGAGTATTTTAGCTATGTCTATGCAACTTCAAGGACATGATACAAAAATTATGCATCAAGATAGTGTCCAACCTTTATTGGTAGATAAACCAAATATGATTGTCTCTGATTTACCCATTGGTTATTATCCACATGATGATATTGCTAAAATGTTTAAAGTAAGTGTGAGTAATGAACATACGTATGCACACCATGTGTTGATTGAACATGGTATGCAATTATTAGAAGAGAATGGTTGGGGAATTTTTATTGTACCAAGTAATGTTTTTGAAACACCACAAGGCCACCATTTGTTACAGTTATTAACGACTGATTATTATATGCAAGGCTTTTTACTTTTACCAGCAACCATGTTTAAACAATCTTCTGCTAGGAAAGCTATTTTACTTGTTCAAAAAATGGGTGATACAGCGACAAAAGCAGATGAAGTACTTATCGGAGAAATTCCCCCTTTAAAACAAATTGAGAAAGTACAAGACTTTTTAAGTAAATTTGGAGAATGGGCGGAAGCGTTCGCAAAATAGTTTAAACATCTGCAAATTTGTGGTATAATATTTCAGAAAATTTAATGATATAAAGGAGAAAAAACATGTCAAAAACAATTGCAATCAATGCAGGTAGTTCAAGTTTGAAATTTCAATTATTTCAAATGCCTGAAGAAACAGTATTAGCAAAAGGTTTAGTAGAAAGAATTGGATTAAAAGACTCAATATTTACAGTAAGTTATGGAGATGGAGAAAAACATAAACTTGTTTTAGATATTCACAATCACGACCAAGCTGTTCAAATGTTATTAGATACATTATTAGAATTAAAAATTGTTGAAAAATATGAAGAAATTACAGGAGTTGGCCATCGTGTTGTTGCTGGTGGAGAAATCTTTAAAGATTCAGCTCTGATTGATGATAAAGTCATTGAACAAATTGAAAGTTTAACAGAATATGCACCATTACACCAACCAGCAGAAGTTGCCGGCATTCGTGCTTTCAAAAAATTATTACCACATATTACAAGCGTTGCGGTATTTGATACATCATTCCATACATCAATGCCTAAAAAAGCGTACTTGTATAGCTTGCCAATTGAATATTATGAAAAATATGGTGCTCGTCGTTATGGTGCACATGGAACAAGCCATAATTATGTATCAAGACGTGCAGCAGCAATGTTAGGTAAAGATATTAAAGATACAAAAATTATCACATGTCATTTAGGAAATGGCGGTTCTATTACAGCTGTTGACGGTGGAAAATCTGTTGATACATCAATGGGCTTCACACCATTAGCGGGTATTACAATGGGAACACGTGCAGGAGATTTTGACGCATCTCTTATCCCATTCTTAATGGAAAAAGAAGGTATGACAAGTGTTAATGAATTTATTGATGTAGCTAATAAAAAATCTGGTTTACTAGGTTTATCAACTGTATCAAGTGATATGCGTGATGTAGAAGCTGCAGCAGCAGAAGGTAATGAACATGCTAAAACAACATATGAAGTGTTTATTTACCGTATTCAAAAATACATTGGGGCTTATATTGCAGCTATGAATGGTGTTGATGCTATTGTCTTTACAGCCGGTATCGGAGAAAATTCAGCAGAAGTAAGACGTGATGTTATTGGTGGATTAACATGGTTTGGTTGTGATATCGATCCAGAAGCAAATGCATTACGTGGACAAGAAAAAGTTGTATCAACACCAAATGCGAAAGTAAAAGTACTTAATATTCCAACTGATGAAGAAGTGGAAATTGCCCGTGATGTAGAACGTTTAAAAAAATAATTTAAATAAGTTTAGATAAATGAGGGGATTTTCTATGATTACGAAAGATCAGTATAGGTTTATTCGCGAACATGTAGCGTTCAAAAATATTAGGCAAGAACAGTTTGATGAGTTATCTAAATTTATTCAATATCGTCGTATTCCAAAAGATCAAATTTTATTTTTTACTGGGGATACACGAGATAAGTTTTTTCTAATTTATTCAGGTTACGTACGAATAGAACAGTATGATGCATCGGATAACTATTTATATGTAGATTTTGTAAAACCGGAAGCTTTGTTTCCGTATGGGGGAGTTTTTCAAGATGAAGAGTATCACTATACGGCAGTTGCAATTACGGATTTAGAATGTTTTTATATTCCTCGAGAGTTATTTGAAACATTTAGTTTAAAATCAACAGAACAAATGGCATTTTTATGTAGCAAGCTATCACAAATTTTAAGACTGCATGAATTGCGTTTGCGTAATATGATTAACTCTAGTGCAACAGATAGAGTGATACAATCATTGGCTGTTTTATTATTTGATGTGTGCGGCGAAGAAAGTGTTCTACCGTTTCCAATTACTATTTTAGAATTGGCAAAATTAAGTGGAACGACACGGGAAACTGTAAGTCAAGTCATGAAACGCCTAAAGCGAAAAAATATTATTACTTACTCTCATAAGCGTTTAACTTATATGAATCGAAATGTATTTTTAGAAAATTTATATTAGTAGTTAAAAAGAAGTGCTGAAAGGTACTTCTTTTTATTATGGATAGTATATATTGTGAATGATGAACTTTGTTTGAAAGATATTATGAACATTACACAAATGGCATCGATATTTTTCTTCATCAATACTATTATCAAAAAATTTTTTATGCACAAAAGTGACAAAACAAGAATATTTTATACAATTTCTTGCATAATTTTATTTTTGGAATAAATGATATTTAAGTAAAAAGTCAAATTTTATATTGAAAAATATTTATTCCGTAAAGAAATGATAATGTATAAACTTTCATATTTTTGTATACCTCTTGAATAAAACGGAAAAACCATTAAAAAATGAGAAATTCTTGGCAAATTATTTGAGAAATTATTCGAGAAAGCGCTATAAAAAAAGGCTATGATATGAGTGTGAAGTGGAGCATGGTTGAACCACAGAACAGATTTAAACAAATAGGAGGAGAAAACAATGACAAACGAAAGACCAATTCACGTATATTCAGAGATTGGAAAATTAAAAAAAGTTATGTTACATAGACCAGGTAAAGAATTGGAAAATTTGATGCCAGACTATTTAGAAAGATTACTTTTTGATGATATTCCATTTTTAGAAGATGCTCAAAAAGAACATGATGCATTTGCTGACGTTCTTCGCTCAGAAGGTGTCGAAGTTGTTTATTTAGAAGATTTAGCAGCTCAATCACTTACAACGCCAGAAATTCGTGAACAGTTTATTGATGAATATTTAAATGAAGCAAATATTAGAGGGGCAAAAACAAAAGAAGCAATTCGCGAATTATTATTGAATATTGAAGATAATAAAACTTTAGTGGAAAAAACAATGGCAGGGGTACAAAAAAGTGAATTACCAGAAATTAAAGATAAAGGTTTGACAGATTTAGTTGAATCTGATTATCCATTTGCGATTGATCCAATGCCAAACTTATATTTTACACGTGATCCATTTGCGACAATGGGACATGGGGTTTCTTTAAATCACATGTACTCAGAAACACGTAATCGTGAAACATTATATGCAAAATATATTTTCAAATATCATCCAGAATATAAAGATGCACAAGTACCACTTGTTTACAATCGTGAAGAAACAACACGTATCGAAGGTGGCGATGAATTAGTTTTATCAAAAGATGTATTAGCTGTAGGTATTTCTCAAAGAACAGATGCAGCATCTATTGAAAAATTGATGAAAAATGTATTTGATAATAATTTAGGATTTAAAAAAGTTTTAGCGTTTGAATTTGCAAATAATCGTAAATTCATGCATTTAGACACAGTGTTTACAATGATTGATTACGATAAATTTACTATTCATCCAGAAATTGAAGGAGATTTACGTGTCTTTTCTGTAACACCTGACGGACAAGGTGGATTACATATTGTTGAAGAGCATGACTCTTTAGAACATATTTTAGCAGTTAATCTAGGTGTTGAAAAAGTAACATTGATTCGTTGTGGTGCAGGTAATTTTGTAGCAGCAGGACGTGAACAATGGAATGACGGATCAAATACATTAACAATCGCTCCAGGTGTTGTTGTTGTATATGATCGCAATACAGTGACAAACCAAAAATTAGAAGAATATGGTATTCGTTTATTACGTATTCGTGGAAGTGAATTAGTTCGTGGTCGTGGGGGCCCTCGTTGCATGTCTATGCCATTAGTTCGTGAAGATATTTAATATAATAGAAGAAAGAGGTAGTATATAATGACACAAGTATTTCAAGGAAGAAGTTTTTTAAAAGAGAAAGATTTTACACGTGCTGAATTAGAGTATTTAATTGATTTTTCTGCACACGTTAAAGATTTGAAAAAACGTGGTGTACCACATAAATTTTTAGAAGGAAAAAATATTGCTCTATTATTTGAAAAAACATCTACACGTACACGTGCTGCTTTTACAACAGCTGCCATTGACTTAGGTGCACATCCTGAATATTTAGGTAAAAATGATATTCAATTAGGGAAAAAAGAATCAGTTGAAGATACAGCTAAAGTGTTAGGTCGTATGTTTGACGGTATTGAATTCCGTGGTTTTAGTCAAGAAGTAGTGGAAGATTTAGCAAAATATGCAGGTGTTCCAGTATGGAATGGTTTAACAGATGCATGGCATCCAACACAAATGATTGCCGACTATTTAACAGTTAAAGAAAACTTCGGTAAACTTGAAGGATTAACATTAGTTTATTGTGGAGATGGTCGTAACAATGTTGCCAATAGTTTATTGGTAACAGGTGCTCTTTTAGGTGTGAATGTACATATTTTCTCACCAAAAGAATTATTCCCTGAGCAAGAAATCGTTACATTAGCACAAAAATACGCAACAGAAAGCGGAGCACATGTGTTAATTACGGATAATGCAGATGAAGCTGTAAAAGGCGCTGATGTATTATACACAGACGTATGGGTATCTATGGGTGAAGAAGATAAATTTGCAGAACGTGTTGCTTTATTACAACCATATCAAGTAAATATGGATTTAGTACGTAAAGCAAATAACGAAGATTTAATCATTTTACATTGCTTACCTGCATTCCATGATACAGAAACAGAATATGGTAAAAAAATTGCTGAAGAATTTGGTGTAAAAGAAATGGAAATTACAGATGAAGCATTTAGAAGTAAATATGCTCGTCAATTTGATCAAGCTGAAAACCGTATGCACTCAATCAAAGCAATTATGGCATTAACAGCAGGAAATTTATTTGTGAATAAAGTTTAATCTTTTATCGTAAATGGAACAAAATCGTTCTGGTTTTGAGTTTAAATCAGAACCAGAACGATTTTTTGATTAGGGAGGGATATAAAATGAGTAAAGAAAAACGATTCAAAATGCCGTCTTCTTATACAGTTTTAATGATTATTATTTCATTGATGGCTATTTTAACATGGTTTATTCCAGCAGGTCGTTATCAATCAGATGCCGACGGTAATGTAATGTCTGGTACATACGAAAAAGTAGAAAATACACCTCAAGGTGCTTATGATGTGCTAATGGCACCAGTAAATGCCATGCTAGGAAAAGATACTGTTGTCAACGAAGGAACAGATAAAGAATATACCATTCATACAGACGGAGCGATTAAAGTAGCGTTCTTTATTATTATGGTTGGTGCTTTTTTAGGTGTTGTAACAGAAACAGGAGCATTAGACGTAGGGATTGCCTCAATTGTTAAAAAATTCAAAGGACGAGAAAAATTACTTATTCCAATATTGATGTTTTTATTTGCTTTAGGCGGTACAACTTATGGTATGGGGGAAGAAACAATGGCGTTTTATCCTCTACTTATTCCAGTTATGTTAGCTGTTGGATTTGATACAATTACAGCCGTAGCAATTATTTTAGTGGGGTCACAAATAGGGTGTTTGGCCTCAACAGTAAATCCATTTGCAACAGGTGTTGCTTCTGATGCAGCCAATATTAGCGTGGCTGATGGTATTGTGTTACGTTTAATATTCTTCTTCGTTTTATTAGCGTTAGGTATCCTATTCGTTTATCGTTATGCAAGTAAAATTGAAAAAGATCCAACAAAATCATATGTCTTTAAACAACGTGAAGATGATTTAGCATTCTTTAAAGTTGGAGAATCAGTAGAGCAACAATCATTAACAAAACGTCAAAAATATGTATTGGGCGTGTTTGTTGCGACATTTATTATTATGATACTAAGTTTGATTCCATGGACAAAATTCGGTATCAATTTATTCGTTGATATCAATAATGGTATTCAAAATATCCCAGGTGTTGGGCAAATATTTGGACATTCATTAGAATTAGGTGAATGGTATTTCCCAGAAGTAACGATGTTGTTTGTTTTCATGGGTGTTCTAGTCGGTATTGTATCTGGTATGGGAGAACAACGCTTTATTAAAGCTTTTATGAATGGAGCAGCTGATTTATTAAGTGTTGCTTTGATTTGTGCAGTAGCTCGTGGTATTCAAATTATTATGAATGACGGTCAAATTTCTGCGACAATTTTACATTCAGCAGAAGGATTTTTAAGTGGATTTTCTTCACAAGTCTTTATCGTGTTGACATATATTTTCTATTTACCAATGTCATTTTTAATTCCGTCATCTTCTGGATTAGCCGGAGCGACTATAGGTATCATGGCGCCTTTAGGCGAATTTGCCAAAGTTCCTGCTTCATTAGTGGTCACTGCTTTCCAATCTGCTAGTGGTGTGTTAAACTTATTAGCACCAACATCTGGAATTGTGATGGGAGCATTAGCAATAGGACGTATTGATTTAGGCACTTGGATAAAATTTATAAGTAAATTTATCGTCATTGTGGTCGTTGTTAGTATATTATTGTTAATATTGGGAACAATGATTTAAAATAAAGGAGAAACAACATGAAAAACTTTGTGACAGAAACACATCAAAAAGCATGTATTGATGCGATTAAAACACTCGTAAGTTATCCATCTGTTTTAAACGAAGGAGAAAATGAAACACCATTTGGGCAAGCTATTCAGGATGTTTTAGAAAAAACATTAGACATTACGGCATCACTTGGTATGCGCACGTATATAGATCCAAAAGGTTATTATGGCTACGCTGAAATCGGACAAGGGCAAGAGTGCTTAGCTGTTTTATGTCACTTAGATGTTGTTCCTGCAGGTGATCTAAGTAAATGGCAGACAAATCCATTTGAAGCAGTTATCAACGGTGATACGATTTATGGACGAGGGGTTCAAGATGATAAAGGACCTTCTATGGCTGCTCTATTTGCTTTAAAAGCACTTATTGATGCAGGTGTTACGTTTACGAAACGTGTACGTTTCATTTTTGGGACAGATGAAGAAACATTGTGGCGTTGCTTGAATAGATATAACGAAAAAGAAGAGAGTGCCACAATGGGATTCGCTCCTGATTCATCTTTTCCGTTAACATTTGCTGAAAAAGGTCTATTACAAGTGAAATTACATGGAAAAGGTAGTCAAGACTTTAACTGTCACTTAGGAGAAGCTTTTAATGTGGTACCTGCAAAAGCATTGTATAGTGGAATATATTTACAAAGTGTCAAAGAAAAACTTGATGCATACGGCTATGAATATAGTCAAGATGATACAAGTATTACGGTACTTGGAGTATCGAAACATTCAAAAGATGCTCCAAAAGGTATCAATGCGATTATTCGCTTAGCTAAAGTATTGAATGATGAAATCTCTCATGATGCACTGGCATTTTTAACAGAAGCTATTGGAGAAGATGCCACAGGAAGTCAGTTATTTGGAGAAATTAAAGATGAACCAAGTGGTTCATTAACAGTTAATGTTGCTGGTTTAACAATTACACCAAAAAATTCAGAAATCAGAATTGATATGCGTATACCAGTTTTAGCCGATGTTGACTTTTTAGTAGAACGTTTAAAAGAAAAAGCGTCTATGTATCATTTAATATATGAGCAATATGATTTCTTAAATGCTTTATATGTACCGTTAGACAGTGTATTAGTCAAAACTTTAATGTCTGTTTACCAAGAAAAAACAGGTGATATGACACCAGCAAAATCATCTGGAGGTGCAACATTTGCACGTACTATGAAAAATTGTGTGGCATTTGGAGCTTCTTTCCCAACGACTGTTCAAACAGAACATCAAGAAAATGAGCGCACATTATTAACAGATATTTATCGCGCAATGGATATATACGCTGAAGCTATTTATCGTTTAGCGTGTCATGAATAAAGATATTAGGAGGCTATTATAATATGGGTAAAACAATTGTAGTTGCTTTAGGAGGCAATGCCATTTTATCAACGGATGCATCGGCAAAAGCACAACAAGAAGCACTAGTAAAAACATCTAAATATTTAGTAAGATTGATTGAAGAAGGTCATCGTTTAGTTATCACACACGGAAATGGACCACAAGTTGGTAATTTATTGTTACAACAAGCTGCTGCACATTCTGAAAAAAATCCAGCACTGCCATTAGACACATGTGTTGGGATGACAGAAGGTAGCATTGGATATTGGTTACAAAATGCAATGGGCAATATTTTAAAAGAAAAAAATATTAATCGTCCAGTTGTATCTGTTGTGACACAAGTTGTCGTAGATGAAAAAGATGAAGCATTTGTAAACTTAACAAAACCAATTGGACCATTTTTAACAGAAGAAGAAGCAAAAGTTGCAGCACAAGAAACAGGCGACACTTATAAAGAAGATTCAGGTCGTGGATACCGTAAAGTTGTTGCTTCTCCAAAACCTGTACGCATTCATGAAATTGAGGTCATCAAAAAATTAGTTAAAGATGATGTAATTGTTGTTGCTGTTGGTGGTGGTGGTATTCCAGTTGTGGAACGTGCAAATGGTCAGTTAGAAGGTGTAGAAGCTGTTATTGATAAAGATTTTGCAAGCCAACGTTTAGCAGCAGATATTGAAGCAGATTTGTTTATTGTGTTAACAGGTGTAGATAATGTATACGTGAACTTTAATAAACCAGATCAACGTAAACTTGAAGAAGTGACCTTAAACGAATTAGAAGAATATATTGCTCAAAATCAATTTGCTCCAGGTAGTATGTTACCTAAAGTGGAAGCAACAATGTCTTTTGTAAGAAGCTTCCCTAAAGGAAAAGCGGTTATTTCTTCATTAGAAAATATTGAAGCAGTCGTATCTGGAACAGGTGGAACGGTAGTTGTTCCTGACTAATATACAAAAATCTTGATAAAGACATCGCAGATGTCTTTATCAAGATTCAGACTGTTGACAATATATCTAAAAAATCCAACGTATTTTTCAAAACTGGAAAAATACGTTGGATTTTGCATTTAAAAATGATAAATAAAGAACTATATTGTAAAAAATGGCTATCTCTCGTGAGCAGAATTGCCATTTTTTTCATGTTTTGGGCAGCACAAGATAACCAAGTGTACTGCTGCATCTTGGCTACTCCTCTATATTGTGCAAACCGATACCCATGATTTTGTGGCTCTATAATAAATCGTGTTGGTGGGAATAATCCACCAACACGATTTTGTATATAAAAGTGGACAAAAAAAGAGAAATACCTGTATGATTAAATCACCACAATTAAACAAGGAGGTATTTCTCATGGATTATTATACAAAAAAATTATTGAC